>JALNWK010000022.1 GCA_023230925.1 Limnochordia bacterium | reverse complement strand
GACTTCGTCTGGTGGATTGTCGAACCTGTTCAACAGACTCAATGAAGGTACCACTTTCTAGCACGTAAGGAACCGAGCCGACTTGGAGATGGAGCCTCTACCCGCTAATCGTTGACTCACTCGTGCTGGTCTGGTGGTTTGCCTTCTCAATATTGGTAATGTATAATACACGAAGTAGGGATCTTGTCTACTAGAATGCTGCTGGAGCTATGGATATGGGCAAAGTTGATGTGGCTATTGTTGGATGCAACTCTTTTTGTGAGCAATATCTGCCTTTGCTAGATAAAGAGTGTATAGAGTGCGCTGTCTATGATAGTTGGCAAGGGGTGCGTCATGCACCGTACCCGGCAGAGGTGATCGTATCAGAACCACCGGCTGTCAAGTCGGACCAGTTTAGACGTAGCTGGAAGAAACACTGGTTCCGCTTACCAGATCGTCCCCGGATTCTGCTGCTCATTCCAGAGGAAACTCCCGAGGTTATTGAACTAGTCCAGGATAACATTGTCGACTACTGCCTACATGAACCGATCAGTCCTGTTGTTTTGTGCAATCGCATCCTAAACCTAGCTTCCTTTCGGCATGCTCATCTGGCAGAGCAGAGCTTGGAGAACCGGTTACATGATTGTCTAAGCGAATGTGGTATCTCACCCCATCTTAAAGGATATGGCTATCTAGTTGCCGCTATTACCATAGGATGTAATGAACCGTCAGCGCTTAACAATATTGGGGGAATGTATGAATCCATCGCCCAAGGACGCGATGTAAAACCCTCTCAAGTGGAACGAGCGATTCGCTATGCTATCGAAAGTGCCTACACCAAGGGCAGTTTAACGATGTTAAATCAAATTGCTGCGACCGGTATGGACCCGGAAATCGGTCGTCCATCCAATTCTTCTTTCATCTCCTCTTTAGTCTCTCTGCTTGTGCGCAACTACTAAAAGACCTTTTCGTGTATAGATAAGCCCCCCGTTGCAGGATAATAACTAGTGGAATGGGAGGTACTTTACACGTGGAGGGCGCTTTAAAATCGTGAAACTTGTAGGAAAAGCCTATAAAGACGCAAAAACGAAGGATCTGATCCAAAGACTGCCTGCAAACTGCATTGCGGTGATTAAGCATGCAGATATTGATGAAGTATCTGCCAGTGCTTTGGTGCGCCGCACACCCAAGGCGGTGGTTAATTTTGCTCCCTCCTCAACCGGTACATATCCTAATGCTGGCCCGAGACGCTTAATTGACTCGAAGATTCCCCTGTACGATGTTTGTGTGTCTGCACCGGGTCTGTTCGATGAGATTCAGGAAGGTCACCTGATCACCATCATTGATGATGTACTAATGCAAAGTGGCAGACGGTTGGCCCGCATTCGTTGTCTCGATGATCATTTTGTAAACGAACGGGAACGGGAGGCTCAGTTGAACTTTGCTGGTCAGTTGGAGGCCTTTGTGGATAATACCTTAAAATACGCCCGCGTGGAGAAGCAGTTGGTGATCTCCCCGTTACCCCTCCCTCCATTGAAAGTACGAATTAAAGGAAAACCAGTGATTGTAGTTGTGCGGGGACGGGACTACCGAGAGGACTTGGCTGCCCTAGCGCCATTCATTCGGGAAATGAAACCGGTCCTGATTGGCGTGGATGGTGGTGCCGATGCGCTACTTGAGTTTGGCTACCGGCCGGACTTAATTGTTGGAGATATGGATAGTGTCAGTGATGGGGCCCTTAGTGGTAAAGCGCAGCTTTTGGTTCACGCTTATCCCGACGGAGGTGCCCCGGGACTTGCCAGAATAAAGAAACTGGGCCTTTCGGCACAGACCATTCCGGCGATTGGTACCAGTGAAGATCTGGCTCTCCTCTTAGCCCATCAAGAGGGTGCTGACCTTATTGTTGCGGTAGGTACCCACTCAAACATCATTGACTTTCTAGAAAAGGGCAGGCCCGGGATGGCCTCAACGTTGCTGGTCCGGATGAAGGTTGGTCCGATCCTCATCGATGCCAAGGGTGTGAACAAACTGTACAGTGGACCACCTCGGTTCTGGTATTCTTTGGGTGTGGTGTTTTCGGCATTGCTACCACTACTTGTCCTATGGATGCTTTTTGAACCATTGCGGCAGCTTACGCACATGTTCATGGTGCGTGTGCTGCTACTGTTTGGTAGGTGATCAGATGATTGTAGATTTTCGGTACCATGTGGCTACGCTAGTGGGGATTTTCATCAGTCTAGGGCTAGGGATACTGATTGGGATTCTCCTCACCGGAGATAAGGGAATGATTGATGAGCAGTTCCAGTTGACCGAGGAACTTCGGATTCAGCTAAAGGGTGTACGTGCCGAGAACTCCCTACTTAAGGAAGAGATGACCAAGTACCAAGAGAACCTGTCCGTTCTCGAGGATACTTTTTGGGAAGTCTCCGCGGCCTTGGTTGCCAACCGATTGCATGATCAGCGGATTGGTGTACTAACCCTTGGCAAAAGCCCCGCGTGGTCCAAAATTGAGAAAAGCATTGATGCTGCAGGTGGGAGGCTCACAACCTTGGTTGATGTTTCTGCAGAATGGTCCGCTAGCCCGGATGCGATGGCACAGGCAATATGTGATGCTTTATCCACGGGTAAGGGAAGTGAAGGGATACGGGTGAGTCGTTTTGCGGAAGCTTTCGATGTTTTGGTGGTACTCCTTAACTACGATACCAAGGAGAAGTCCCGCTGGCATAGTCTTCAGGGGGAACTGGCGAGGGCACTAAAAACGCTAGCGGTGCCGGTGGTGGTTGCATGTCCTTTGGGGTTTGATCCAGAGCATGTTGCTCTTTGGAGCGGCTACCCGGTCATATTCCTGGATGGGATTGATACTTTGCTAGGTCAATTGGCATTAGTTCATAGTCTGCAACAAGGACAGGGTGTGAGTATGGGTCTGGTGGATGCCGGTGGGGTGGCCAAGGAAATGCTCGCCGAGTTTTTGCTTGGCAATAGGTGAAGGCTATGCTAAAGGTATCGGTTATCATCCCGGCATACAATGCTGCATCCACCATTGCTGATGCTGTGCTTTGCGCACAAGGGGTGGGGGAAGTTGGGGAAGTGATCGTGGTTGATGACGGTTCGACAGACGAAACGGCCCAGATTGCGGATTCGCTGGGAGCGCGGGTGATCACTATGCCGGGAAACCAGGGCAAGGGCATGGCCATGGCAGAAGGGATCGGCCATGCGCAGTATCCTTACATATTGTTCATGGATGCAGACTTGAGGACTACGCCCCTAGAGTTGTTCAAGCTGCTTCGGCCGGTTCTTACCGGAGAGGCTGATGTTACAGTGGCCTGTCCCTTTCGGTCCCAAGGCGGAGGCTTTGGCTTGGTGGTTCGCTTGGCCGGTCTGGCTCCCCGGTTTGGAGCCATACCCCTACGTTATCCCCTATCCGGTCAGCGGGCGGGTCGCCGGGACATTTTCAAGCAAATGGACTATGCCCAAGGTTTTGGTGTTGAGACCAGTATGAATTTCCAGCTGGCCCGTTTAGGTGCTAGGGTACAGGAAGTAGATATGGAGTTTGGACACGATTTTACCCAGCGGGATGTAGCTGGATTTTATCATCGGGGAAAGCAATTCTGCCATGTTCTCCGGGCCTTGCTCAAGGAGATGCGGAGGGCCAAAACATGATGTGGGCTTTTGTGGTCACCTGGGGAATTAGCTTTTTAGTGAGCAACATGTTAGTTGGCCTTGCCCGGACCAAGGGTTTTTTCTCACGCAACTTCAAGGCGCGCTCTGTGCCTTTGGTGGGCGGCTTTGTCTTGATGCTATCGGTGGGTTTAGGTACAGTTGTTTTCTCCGGAGACTGGCGTGGAGCAGCTGTATTGCTTCTCATTGGTACCCTTGGTACAGTAGATGATCTCCTTGGGGATGCACAGTACCGGGGGTTTGCGGGCCACTTCCGCGCCTTAGGGCATGGTGTGATCACCTCAGGCATGTTAAAGGCCGTCCTTGGGTTCATCGTGGCTGGATCTTTGGCCTACACAGGAGCCCAGTCAGTCGCCGGTGTAATCCGAGACACCTTTTTATTTGCCCTGAGCATCAATTTTGTTAACCTCGTTGATTTACGTCCTGGTCGGGCGCTTAAGACATTTTTGCTAGTAGCCATCATTCCTTTGGGGTTAGGCCAACATAGGGAATTTTCGGGGCTGCTGCTTGGAGCTGCCCTCGGATGTCTACCTCATGATCTGGGGGGGGAACTAATGTTAGGGGATGGAGGGGCCAATTTACTCGGTGCAGGTCTTGGTTACTTACTGCTTGATCTCTCCAGTGGTGCGAAGACCTTTGGCTTAGTTGTGCTTGTAGCCTTGCATTATGTGGCTGAGCGGTATTCCCTGTCCCAGATTATTCAGCAAAATTCCCTCCTGCGGATGATAGATAACCTTGGACGAAGGGAGGACCTTCGTGAATAGTCAAGTTGCCCCAGTTTGCTTTTTTCTGTAGAATGAAGGAAGAGCAAATACAAGGAGTATCATTGCATGACCCTTCGGGAAAGAACTGACAAGATCGCGGCAATTCTACTACCTGGTGGACCGATGAGCCTTTTTCTCCCGGACTATGAACACCGCCAATCCCAGATTGAAATGGCCGGCTATGTAATGCGGGCCTTCATCCAGGATGAGATCGCCTTGCTGGAGGCCGGGACCGGTGTTGGGAAATCTATGGCTTATCTACTACCTGCTATCTCTTGGGCGCTGGAGCATGATGAGCGGGTGGTTATCTCCACCAACACGATCAACCTGCAGGAACAACTCTTGGAAAAGGATATTCCCCTGATTCAGCAGGCCTTAGGGTGGGACTTTGCTGCCGTAGTGGTGAAGGGCTGGAGCAATTACCTTTGCCGCTTGAAGGCCGGAGAACTACTGTTGCAGACCCAGCTGTTCTCCGACGATGAGGCAACACAGAAGGAAAAACTGCAGAAGTGGGTCCAAGACACCGATTCAGGCAGCAAGAGTGACTTAAGTTTCTATGTGAGTGAAGCCCTGTGGCAGGAGTTTGCCTGTGATGCCGATGATTGCTGGCGAAAAGACTGTCCCTTCTATGGGGATTGCTTTTTCTTCATGCATCGACGGGCCGCGGCTGCGGCCCAGCTCTTGATTACGAACCATCATCTACTGTGTGCAGATCTGGCGATTAAGCAGGAGGTGGCCGATGCCGGCATACTACCCAGCTACCAACGGGTGATTATTGATGAGGCGCACAATCTGGAAGATGTGGCCTGTGAATACTTGGGTAATAGTCTATCCTCCCTTGGTACTAAGCAGTTGCTAGGTAGGCTCTATCGGAGGAAAGACGGCAACGAACAGGGCCTACTCTCTGCCGTGCGAAAAACAGCACTTAGCGAAGGAATCGATGACTTGGCAAATGCTGTGGAGAGTAGATTACTGCCTGCTTACCGGGATCTAGAAGAGATCTCCCTTCGTTTCTTTGCCCAACTCGGTGCCCTAACACCCAAAGACAATGAAGGATATGGGATCCGACTCTGTGGGGATGGGCGGGGGCTGTGGGAGCAATGGCGTAAAGTGTCGGTTCCCGCATTAGAACAGCTTAGTGTGGCCGCTCGAGATATGGGCAACCGGCTCATTGAGACAGCGGAATATATTCAGGACGATGAACGTTGTACAAGCATCCACCATAGCCTAAATAGCCTCGGGAAACGGTGTACGAATCTCGGCCACACCGGGGATTTTTTTGCTACCTATCCTCACGATAATTTCGTGGCCTGGATTGAAAGAAAGGGAGCAACGGGTACAAATTTGACCCTAAACAGTGCTCCCATCAATGTGGGATCCTTTTTCCACGAACAGCTGTTTGCCCGTACTAGCACCGTTGTATTAACCTCAGCCACCCTAACCGTAAACGGAGATTTCTCCTTTCTGTGTGATCGGTTAGGCATTGGAGAGGGGGCAGATTCACTGTTACTAGAACGCCGGTTTACCTCCCAGCTAGCTTCCCCCTTCTTCTATAAAGAGCAGGTGCTGTTGGGTATCCCTGCGGATTTTCCCTCCCCCCAAGCAGGATCATATGATCAAGCCCTCCTCAAGCTTCTGATAGAGCTCCTTCCGGTTACCAAAGGAAGAACCTTCGTCCTATTTACATCCTATGCCGCCATGAAAAGACAGGCCCGTCTGCTGAAAGAGCATCTGCAGGGCTTTGTGATCCTAGTTCAAGGACAAGGGGAACGAAAGCAGTTAATCGAAGAGTTTAGAACAACCAGTAATGCAGTCTTGCTTGGCACCGATAGCTTTTGGGAAGGGGTGGACGTGCCCGGGGAGGATCTATCCTGTGTGGTTATCGCTAAACTCCCCTTTAGGCCCGTGAAAGACCCGATCACCGAGGCTAAGTGTGAGGATATTCGGAAAAGGGGCGGCAACGATTTCCTTGAATACATGTTGCCGTTAGCCGTGCTGAAAACACGGCAAGGCTTTGGCCGGTTAATCCGGAAGACTACTGATATGGGGGTTGTGCTCATTTGTGATGTGCGCATTCTCACCCGTCGGTATGGAACCGTCGTGCTGGGCTCCATGCCAGATTGTACCTTGGCTAAGGGATCAGTCCAGGAGATTCTCGCCGCGTGCACCGATTTTATTAGCTAGTAATAGCTTGTGGTATTCCCGCATAGATTTCTATCAGGAGGGGTCTTGCCATGAGCGTATTCTACCTACCCAAAGCGCACCGCAATCTACTTTTTATTGTTCTTGGCGTTGTGCTATTGGTAAACATCTATCTGGTGTCAAAAGAAGTAATTAGGCCAGTCATGGGATTATTGACCGGCAGGTTAGTACCCATCTATGGAGTGGATACACCGGAGAAGAAAATCAGCCTCACCTTTGATGCCACCTGGGGAAATGAGTATACCGAGGGTATTCTGACCACGTTACAACAGTATAACATCAAGAGCACCTTCTTTCTTTGTGGGTACTGGTTGGAGAAATACCCCACTGATGTGAAGAGAATCGCGGCCCTAGGTCATGAGATCGGCAACCACAGCTACACTCATCCCCATATGAATAGCCTTTCTAGGGCGCAGATAGTGGATGAACTGATGCTGACCCACGATCTGATCAAAGGTCTAACCGGACAAAGCTCCACGGTCTTCAGGCCCCCCTTTGGTGAATACAACAATACACTGATCGAGACCGCTGCTGAGCTTGGGTACTATACGATTCAGTGGTCGGTGGACTCATTGGATTGGAAGGATGTTACAGCAGATTACATCTACAACCGGATCATGGGCAGCGTCAAACCGGGGGATATCATTTTGATGCACAATAACGGCCGATTCACCGCTGATGTGATCAAACGATTGATCCCAGACCTTTTGGGCAAGGGGTATCAGTTTGTGTCGGTCTCTGAGCTGATCTACAAAGATAACTACATTATTGAACCCCACTCGGGTCTGCAAAGAACCAAGAAGCAAATACCCAGTAGGGAGGGAAGGTAAATGTCTCGGTTCCCTATTGTCTGTGTAAACATCCCTCAAAGTAAAGTCCGGATTTTGACGTGGATACTTGTGGGTGTTTTTGTGATCAGTCTTTCCCTTTGTGTCAAGGATCAGTTCATACGATATGTGCATGGGGTTCGACCGGGCGTACATATTTGTGGACAGGACATTGGTGGCTTACTAGAGGGGGAACTCCTACAGGTACTCCACGGAATCAAAGACGAAGTGGAAGTTGCTCCCGTAAACGCCCGCTACGATCCAGCCACGGGGCAGATAACCACTGAGATCTCGGGAGTATTAGCCGATGTTCCGGCCACCGCAAAGCGTGCCTTACAGGCTAAGACCGGTGAAGAGATCTCCTTCGTTATGCATCCGGTGCGCCCGGCGGTTACCTCAGATATGTTCTCCCCAATCTACCAAGTCAAGACCACTCAGCAGGTGATGAGCCTTGCGGTTAACGTAGACTGGGGTGAAGATGTGCTGCCTGAGATTCTCAGTTTCTTCAAAACCTATGGCGTCTACGCCACCTTCTTCTTAACCGGTACTTGGACGGAGAAGAACCCCGCGTTGGCCCGGGAAATTGTCAAGGCCGGGCATGAAATTGGTAGCCATGGGTACTGGCACGCGCCCCAGACCACACGGCTTTCCGATACCGATCTAATGGAGCTGATTGTACAGGCCGAAAGGGTGATCATGGAGCATGTAGGGTATAAGCCTCTCTTGTTTGCTCCCCCTGCAGGCGATGTGGATAAACGGGTTACAGCAATGGCGGCTTCCCTCGGATTCAGGACGATCATGTGGACCCTAGATACCATCGATTGGCAGAATCCATCGCCCCAAACCATCATCAACCGGGTGGTACCAAAGGCTAGTCCCGGGGCTATCGTTCTAATGCATCCTAGGCCCAACACCCTTGCGGCACTCCCTCAAATGATTGAACAGCTACAAGGGAAGGGGTATCGGTTGGTATCCATTGGTACAATGCTTAATCTCCAGTGATACAGTTCCCAGAGACAGGAGGAGGAAAAAGTAGTATATTAATCCTTGTAAGCTAGTAGTGGACAAGCTATGCAGAAAGGATGAGATCCAATTGGCTTCTAGTAGTATGCGTATCTGGCCGGATTCTTTAGATACTTCCGCAACGATTACTCCCTATTTACCCAAGGAAAACAAATCACCGACCAGTGCGGTTCTTGTTTGTCCCGGTGGGGGATACTCCATGAAGGCACAACACGAGGGTGAACCGGTGGCCCTTTGGCTGAACTCCCTTGGGATCGCTGCCTTTGTACTGGATTACCGCGTCGCCCCCCATCGATATCCGGCAGGTTTGCTCGATGCCCGAAGGGCTATGCGTTATCTGCGGCATACTGCCGATACCTGGCACATTTCAAAGGATCGCATTGGTGTTTTAGGTTTTTCCGCCGGGGGCCACTTAGCTTCCTGTGTAGGTACTGTCACATCGCATCTGGAATCTCCTGTGGTCGATGCCATTGAGGAGGAAGACTATCTTCCCAATGCCATGATTCTATGTTACCCGGTGATCTCCTTTGTTGAGCATGGTCACCTCGGCTCAGCCATCAATCTACTTGGAGACAATCCCCCAGAAGCGGAAAGACTAAGCCTATCAACCCATCGTTTAGTAACAGAGAAGACGCCTCCCACCTTCCTTTGGCATACCGCCGATGATGCGGTGGTACCAGTGGAAAACAGTCTCATGTTTGCCGCCGCCCTAAGCAAACACCGGGTGCCCTTTGCACTTCATGTTTTTCCCCAGGGCCCGCACGGAATGTCCCTTGCTACTAATGATTCCCAAGTCAGTCTATGGACTGGGGCTTGCGCAACTTGGTTAAGGGAGCTCGGTTTCTAACTGGATAAGAGTCTTGTTCCATAGGAGGATGAAGTACTCTAAGGGTAACACTGCTTTGATATCCCAAAGCATGTTACCCTTTTATGTTCTTACCAAGGATGGGCCCTAAACCCTGTACAGACCCAGGTTGCGATCTTGACCTTGGTATGTATCTAGGATACAATGGAAGCACTTAAAGCAAAAAATGGAATAAGATAGGCTGGTAAACCGCTGCTAAAGAATCACGCGTCCTCTATGCCGATTGTATTAGGGCAACTGAGGATAAAAGCATGCTTGTGTTTAAGCGAGAAGAACTCACCTGGAAATCCATCTGAACGTAGAACCGAATATATGAATAACCGAGGTATCAATGAAAACACTCAGTGTCTTTGCAGGATGTGTACTAAGTACGTTCATGGAGGTGAGGGGACGAAGGGAACACCGTGGTCAAGAAGTTTAGAAAAGAGGTGAAATCACAGGCAAGTTGGGGTGTCTACCAAGAAAAGCCGGGGGATAGCTCCAAAATTCGCGGAAGGAATCCAAGATAACTAAGGTATACCACCGGATCTAGGCTTGAGGAATCCTCTTGTTCGCGAAACACTAGATGAAGCGGAACGATCTGTAGCTGGTGTGGGGAGGGATCTCTTGGATATTATGGCCTAGGATGTGGCAGGCTTAGGTAACGCTCCAGCGAAACAGGTAGTTCTGGGATGGTAAGTTAGCGTCTTCCCATGTTTGTGAAACAAGGAACTTAAGATAGGAACAGGGGGATGTACAATGCGAAGAGTACTACCGATGCTCCTTTTGCTAATTTGTTGTCTAACTGGCAGTGTCCGCGCTCAGACCATAGATTTCCCGACCCTATTGGATCGCATGACAGATCTAAAATGGTTAGCCTGTGCACCCGAACTTGGCGAGCTTTCCGGGCAATTGTCCAGTTATGATCGGGCGAGCCGAATTGTGCTCGGGACAAAGCTGAACTGGTTTGCCAATGATGACAGTGGCAACTTTCTCGGTACAAAGGTGATCGATGGACGCAAGGAGTATATTCTCGCAGATATTGCCGGTCCGGGTGCAGTGGTACGCATTTGGTCGGCAAATCCAAATGGGGTACTACGGATCTATGTTGACGGTGGGAAGGAACCGGTGATCGTTGGTGGTTTTGCGGATCTAACATCGGGGAGGGGTCCCTTTCCCTTCGTTGAACCACTAGCGGGGGTTCGTGCCTCGGGTCATAATCTATACTTTCCGATTCCCTTTAGTGAACATGTGCTCGTCACCTGTGAGGTGCCAGGCAAACTATACTACTTGGTTGACTATATTAAATATCCTCCGGATACGGAAGTGGTCTCACTGGAACGAGAGACAATCCAGGAACACCGGTCCAAGATTACCGAGATCGCCAAGCAGTTGCGAAACCCCTACTATGTGGTGGATGCCTCCAAGGACAAAGAAGAGGTTCACTGGCACATCGGACCCGGCGAGAGTCAGACCCTAGAATTGGTTGGTCCTGGAGCGATCACCGACATGGAGTGGCAAGTGACCGCAGAGGATCTGACCACAATGTTGCGCAAGACCCTCCTGGAGATCACTTGGGATGATTTCGACGCGCCGAGCATCTGGTCACCTCTAGGGGACTTCTTTTGCGGCAGTTTCGGCTTAAACCAGTATGAAGGTCTGCCCTTAGGAGTCTTGGCCGACGGGACCTTGTACAGTCACTGGTATATGCCCTATGCCAGTAAGGCTACAGTAACGATTACCAATGAGGGTCAAGCACCAATAGAGATCCAAGGAAAGGTTGGCTATGAGCCCATCGCCTGGAGTGATCAGCTCCTTTACTTTCATGCTAAGTGGAAACGAAGCTCCTTTAACACTGCTGTCCCAATAGACTGGGAGGTCTTAAACACCGGGGGTAGAGGACGCTTTGTGGGATTATCCCTATCGGTAACTAATCCGGTCTACCAGTGGTGGGGTGAAGGGGACGAAAAGGTCTACGTTGATCATGAGAAGTTTCCTAGTTGGTTCGGTACGGGTACAGAGGATTACTTTGGTTATGCATGGTGCAACGCCCAGCGGTTTACGCACGCCTATCACAATCAACCGAGGGTAGGAACCCCGGGCAATTATGGGTGGATCGTGAACAATCGATTCCATATCCTAGATAACATTCCCTTTCAAGAACACCTCAAGTGGGATCTGGAGGTCCTCCATCATGTCCGTACCCAGGTTCACTATGATGCGGTGGTCTACTGGTATGGATCAGCTAACGGGGACGTTTTTGATCCTGTTCCAGGGGCAAAACGGGAGATCTTTCCCCTACCAAAACTGGATATTTACATGGTGGAAGGAGCTGTAGAAGGAGAGGTCATGCAGGTGAAGGGAATGAGCAGAGGGGTTGCCACACCACAGGGTATGCATCCCTGGTCCCCTCCCCATAATTGGAGCAGTACCGAGCAAATGTGGTGGAGGGAAAACGGTGTTGGGGACTACCTTGAGCTTGCCTTTGACTGGGAAGGTACCGGAGATTACCTAGTCTATGGTGTGTTTACCAAGGCCAGAGACTATGGGCAAGTGAAGCTGTACTTGAACGGGCGCCAGCTCGGTGATGTATTTGATTTCTATGGTCCCGACGTTGTCCCTACACCGTCTCTAGCCTTAGGTACGGGGAGACTACAGCATGGTTCAAACATCCTGCGGATCGAGGTGGTAGGCAAGAACAGTCGATCCGTGGGGTACATGTTTGGGTTAGACTACCTCAAGTTTGAACCGGTGGATGAGTAACCAATAAAGCGGGCAGCGGCGTTGGGCCGCTGCCCGCTTTATTGGTTGCCGGTTTCCCTCTTTCCTTTGACAGTGCGAATCACATCAAGTATATTAGTGATCGAGATCGGGTTAGGGGGAGATTTCGGATTGTTTCAGCAGTCAGTTTTGGATAATGGCATTCGGGTAATCACAGAGGCAATACCTCATGTTTACTCGGTATCTATTGGATTTTGGTTTAAAGTGGGCTCTTGTTGTGAATCACCGGAATACAGTGGGGCCTCTCATTTTATTGAGCACATGTTATTTAAAGGAACCGATAAACGTACTACAAAGGAAATAGCGGAGATCATTGATTCTACCGGTGGCGAACTGAACGCGTTCACCGGCCGGGAATATACCTGCTATTATGCCCGGGTGTTTAAGAAGCATTTGCCCATTGCCGTGGATCTATTGGCGGATATGCTTTTAGATCCCAGCCTGACCGAAGACGATGTGCAGAAAGAACGGGGTGTGATCATCCAGGAGATCAAAATGTATGAGGATTCGCCCGAGGATCTTGCACATGAATTGCTGGTTAGCTACCTTCTTGGAGGCCATACACTAGGGCAAAGCATTCTAGGCACCGAGGCCTCCGTAGGGGCTCTAGACTCTCAGAGGTTACGTAGGTTTAAGCAGGAGCATTACGCTCCCACCAATCTGGTTGTGGGAGTGGCAGGTAATGTAGAACACGGAGAAGTGGTTGCACTTTTACAGGAATACTTTTCTGGGTGGTCCGCTAAGCATGCAGAAGTGGAAATGGCATCACCCCGCTATCAGTGTCGGATTGTGTACAAGGAGAAGGACATTGAACAACTGCATCTGTGTCTGGGAGTTCCCGGGTTTACCCGCTATTTGACACAGCGCTATCCAATGTATGTACTTGACTCAGTCCTAGGGGGCGGCAACAGCTCATGGTTATTTCAAAAGCTTCGAGAAGACCGGGGGCTAGCCTACTCAACCTATTCCTTCCATAGCAGCTACGCCCAGGCGGGATTATTCGGCGTTTATGCCGCTGTGGATAGCGATACCCTTGAAGAGACCGTTTCCGTCATCCGGGATGAGATTGCCACACTTATCAAGACGGGCATCTCCCCGGTGGAGCTTGAACGAGCCAAGGAACAACTCAAAGGTGGTCTTATGTTGGGCATGGAAAACACTGCCGCCCGCATGGGGCGCATCTCCAAGGCGGTCCTATTCGGTAAGCCTGTTTCGACTGCCATGCAGATGTGCCAGAAAATCGACAATGTGACCTTAGAGGATGTTTACCGGGTAAGCAATTCCCTATTTAGCAAACCGGTAAGCGTGGTGGCCGTTGGCAAGGATGCGGCGAAGATTACGAGGGTATTCGACCAAGCGGCGGTGATTGCCTGCTAGGGCCAACCACACGTAAGAAGCCTCCTGGAACGCAAAGAAACGATTAACCTTAACCAAAGTATATCCAGTAAAGCAGGACTTTGTTAGCCGATGGTTAATTAGTATAATGCAAGGATGCCGGAAAGCCTCCTGTTGTTTAGGAGGTTTTTTCGATATGCTCAAATTAATCATCACTCTACTTATACTCTTTTTGTCGACTTCAGTTAGTGCTTCCACGCTTAGCTTGGGATGGGACTATGTCCATCGTATCTACGAATCAGGTTCTATAGCGACTTCTCAACTCAAATTGGCAGGGTCTAATGTCTTGGATTGGGAGACCCGCTTCTTGTATGGCCCCCAAAACATACAACTTGATCAAGCCCGGGTTGGTTTTGCGCTGGCAGGGTGGGAGCACTACCTTTCCTGGGGATATGCGTTACCCCATTTCAAAGGCAGGATGTCCATTGTGGGAGGGAATGTTCAACAGAAGCAAGATTATGGCTATACGATTACCGGTAAGATTGGTCCCTGGAGTGCTACGGGGATTGTTGCCCGGGGGATATCCAAGGATGTGCAACGGGTACTTGCGGGACAACTCACCCTTACCACAGGTCCGTGGCAGTTTCTGGCCACCGGAAGCGTTAATCATCTAGGTTATCTTGGCAGGGATGAGCATATGTATGTCTTAGAGGGGAAATATGCTCAGGGTGCTTTGACCCTCGAAGGAGCAATGGGCGCAACTGCTGATTTCCAGCCTGCCCGAGCGGCAGCGGCGGGTATGGGCTATACGTCGGAGTCCTTAAGTCTGAGACTCAATTACCGGGACGTTGATGGTAACTTTGTGACCCCGGCCAAGTCCTCCTTTGCCCTAGGGCGTGGCCGGACGGGCTGGGATTGGCATGGTCGGGTTTCTTTGGGGTGGCTTGGAGTCATAGAACTAGAAGGCTCCGATTTGACCAGCGAAACGGGGAACCGGCAATGTAGCAAAGAGATTGGGTGGAGTGCTTCCCTTGGCATAAGCACTTTGCGGGTAGGCAGAGCCTGGAGCGATTCTTCCACCAGGTCACAGGAATCGATGTTCTATGGACTGAAAGGTAAAGAGTACGATATTACCCTCACCCAAAGGCCCGATGGGTGGCACGGGAAGCTGCAGTTTTCACCCGTGCCAAGATTAGAGGTCAAGGCTGCCTATGATACATCCCTGCAGGCAGTACGAATCCAAGGGGACTTGACGCCAAACTCCTTCCTAAAGTTACGTGGCTTAGTGCGACGAAGGGGGAGGGCTGAGGCGCTCAATCAATGCTTTATAAGCCTTACTCAGGAATTTGGTCATTTCAAAGTGGAACTGGATTGGGGAACCTGGGACAATGGCAGAATAGATGCTTACTGGCAACATCCAAGCTCCCTTGGGGTTAAGGTGGCATATCAACGGAGATGGTAGGGGGTTGTACCCTTGCTCTATAGTGAAATCGCGGGGAAGGAATTGATCGATATTGCCGAAGGCCGCAGGATGGGCGTGGTGCATCATGCGGATCTGGTAATTGATACCCAGACCTTGGAGGTCGTGGCCATTATTCTACCCCAACGGCGTAGGAAATTCTTCCTTTTCGGCAATGATGAGTATGTCATGATCCCCTGGGAAGGAATACTTAAAATAGGGTTGGACGTTATTATTGTAGATATGCGATGCAGTCGTCAGTATTTTGACCCACAGACACCGGAACTGTAAGATGCTGCATACAGTTCCCCTTGTTATGACAAACTACTATTGAAGTACGGTAACACATAACAAGGAGGAATAGCTTGTGTCGACGGTCATTGGTACATTTGATACGGAAAGACAGGCTGAAAAGGCGGTAAAACACATGCGCGACAATGGCTTTGGAGACAATGAAATCTCCATTGTTGCTCGGGATCGCCGGGACATTCAAGGTCGGGGTGATACTGACACCGAAGCAGGCGATGAGGAAATGGGCATGGGTAGTGTGGCTACTGGTACCGCTTGGGGTGGTGCCCTAGGCGGAATTGCAGGATTGCTGGCTGGTGCCGGTGCCCTTGCTATTCCCGGTGTTGGACCGATTATTGCCGCTGGTCCCTTGGCCGCTGCGTTATCCGGGGTTGTGGCCGGTGGTGTGGTTGGTGGTCTTGTGGACTTAGGAATTCCTCAGGACAGAAGCAATTTCTATCAAGAGGAAGTCAAGAAAGGCAAGATCCTCGCGGTCATTGACACCGATGATAAGATTGAAGACGCAGAGTCGGTTCTTAACGAGTTCGGTGCAAACAACGTCGAGACCTACTAATCACAAAGCCCTGCGTACTTTGCAGGGCTTACACCTCGAAAACTCAACTCCTTGGGTCATGGCAGGGATTCCTCATCCCTGTGTCAAAGTATAGGCATTGATAAAAGAACCAAGAGCGGATTATTTACATAGGGAGGTTTTGTGATGGTACCCCTTAATTATGTACCAAGGTCAGAATATCCGCGGCCGCAACTGGTGCGGGACAAATGGCTGAATCTCAATGGCTGGTGGGAGTTTGAGATTGATCACGGAAGAAGCGGAAAAGAGCGGCAGTTCTTTGACAGAGACGAACTATCCGGCAGGATTCTTGTTCCCTTTTGTCCTGAGAGTAAGCTCTCCGGTGTAGAGTATCGGGATTTTATGGCGGCTGTCTGGTATAGGCGAGAGTTTGACCTACCCGCAGGATGGGAAAGGGGAAATCGCATCTTACTACACTTTGAAGCGGTAGACTACAGTACCGAAGTATGGGTCAATGGAGTATCTGTGGGCATACACCGGGGTGGGTATACCCCTTTTACCTTTGACATTACAGAGCAATTATCCTCTACTACAAATGTGATTACGGTCTGCGCCCAGGACGATGGACGATCGGGGCTACAACCTAGGGGCAAGCAAAGTCATTCTTTCTATTCCCGAGGCTGTGATTATACTAGGGTCACAGGGATTTGGCAGACTGTATGGCTTGAGTGTGTTCCCGTAGGATACATCCAGTCGCTAAGATATATCCCCGATCCGGATAATGCCGTGATGCATGTGCAGGCCCAGTTGGCCGGAGAAGTCGAGAATTGTGCTATTGTCCTTCGCCCTTCATACAAGGGCAAACCTATGGGGGAGGTACGGGCGCAAATCTCCGGTAAGCATGCACAGGTGGCCTTGCCCCTAGCCGAGGTGCATCTGTGGGAGCCGGGATGCCCGCGTCTATATGATCTGGACGTCCTTTTGATTAACGAATCTGGCATCCTAGACCAAGTCCAAAGCTATTTTGGGATGAGGACCGTTACCCTAGGCGGGCAAGCAGTACTAATTAACGGTAAACCCGTCTTCCAACGATTAGTACTTGATCAGGGTTACTATCCCGAGGGAGTGTATACGGCTCCTAGTGATGATGATTTACGCAAAGACATTGAGCTTTCCCTGGGACTTGGTTTCAACGGAGCCAGGCTCCATCAGAAGGTGTTTGAACGACGGTTCTTGTACTGGGCGGATAAGCTTGGTTATCTAATTTGGGGAGAGTATCCTAGTTGGGGTCTGAATATTACCACTGCAGTGGGGTTAGAACGATTCCTGCCCGAATGGATGGAGGCTGTTAGACGGGACTTCAACCATCCGGCATTAATCATCTGGTGCCCTTTCAACGAGACCTGGGACAACAATGGAACTAGACAGAACAACGAGGTACTTAGGATTGTGTACGGAGTTACAAAGCAACTGGATCCCACCCGGCCGGTAATTGATACCAGTGGCAACTACCACGTTGTTACAGATATTTTCGATGTGCACGACTACGATCAGAATGTAGAGACTTTCACGGCCCGGTACCAGTCAATGGCCTCTGGTGGTGATGTGTTTGTCAGTTTTCCTGATAGGCAGAAATACGAAGGACAGCCTTACTTTGTTAGTGAATACGGTGGGATCTGGTGGAATGATGAAGATGAAGGCGGTTGGGGTTACGGACATCGACCGACCAGTAGAGAGGAATTCATGGCCCGTTACCGGGGATTAACCGAAGTGCTACTTAGTAATCCAAGGATAGCTGGTTTCTGCTATACGCAATTGTATGATGTGGAGCAGGAGGTTAATGGTTTATATACCTATGAGCGTCAACCGAAATTTAACCCATCCGCAATTCGCCAGATCAACGAAAAAAAGGCGGCCATTGAGGAATGAGTCCTCTGATCAGGTATGGACTTGTGCGATACGATGAAATTTTCTGTGGGCAAGGATGGGGCCACACAGTGGTGTCTTTGACTTTCTAGGTAATGTATGTATAATATATCTGTAATCGAGGTGTAAATGGGGTTAGGTCCACTCCAGACCATATTGTAGGGATAGAGGCGCGGCGTCTAAGAGTATCCTTGGGTAGACGGGATTTCGTTCGATGAGCCAAGGGGAAAGGAGTTCGCCGCCGAAGCGTTTGGCCCAAATCCGGGTTAGATGCTGGGCCTAGGGTTAAGAACCTTAGGACTGCCATTTTAGCAATGGAGCGCTATCTCGCCTAAACTGTGTAAATGCGGTTGGTGAGATATTGCCAACCGCTTTTTGTACCTCGTTTTTAGGGGGAGATCACTTTGTCAACGATTAGGGTTGCAGTAAGTGGTGCAGCAGGCAAGATGGGGCAAGAGGTTGTTCGAGCCTTACAGAAGGAAGCGGATCTGAAGCTAGTTGCCGCCTTTGATCCTAGTGCCAAGGGACAGGATGCCGGAGAAGTAGCAGGTATTGGGCACTTGGGTGTTACTATTGAACAAGATCCAGAGGATGGTGTAGAAAAGGCCCAGGTGTTGGTGGATTTCACAGAACCTGCGGTGGTAAAGAGGAATATCCATACCGCACTGCAAAAGGGAGTACGGCCAGTTGTAGGTACAACCGGCTTAAGTATGGAGGACATCTCTGATATCCGTCGCTGGGCTAAGAGTGCTGGCCTGGGCGTGATCATTGCTCCGAATTTCGCCTTAGGGGCCTTGCTTCTAATGCGGTTTGCAAAGATTGCCAGCCAGTATTTCCCCCATGGGGAGATCATTGAGCTGCACCATGATCAAAAGAAGGATGCTCCTTCGGGGACCGCGATCAAGACAGCACAAATGATGGCAGAGGCCCGGGGGCAGGTTGTTCAGCAGCAAGTCAGTGAAGAGAAGCTTGGCGGCGTACGGGGCGGTGTACTGGAGGGAATCAATATCCACAGTGTGCGTTTACCCGGCCTGATTGCTCATCAGGAAGTAATTTTCGGAGGCAGTGGACAGCTTCTAACCCTGAGGCATGACTCCACCAGTAGAGAGTCCTTTATGCCTGGCGTGATGCTGGCCATCCGCAAGGTACTGGAGGTAGATGAGTTAATTTATGGGTTGGAGCAGGTGCTTTTTGGGGATTAACAAGGGTAGATCCCTGGGCATATATTACTAGTAAGCACGGAGGGACCAGGCTGTGAAAGGGGAGGAGTGCATGGGTAATTGTTTAGATGGCATTCCCGTAGCCGTCCTAGGTGGAGACGCCAGGGAGTTTATCGTTGTCCGTTCGTTAGTGGAACGAGGGGCTGATGTCTTACTAGTAGGATATGAAAATGCTCAGTTTCCCCAGTGCCGACATGTTTCATTGAAAGAAGCCATATCCAATAGCCGTTTCATACTGGCTCCCATGGGTAACACAGATCAAACCGGACGGATCAAAGCAGTGCCTGATCGGTCGGTGATTATGCTGGACCGGGAGGTTTTCTCCTGTATACTCCCGGAGACTGTGCTCATGATTGGTTTTGCCCAACCCGTGGTCAGACAGGCTGCCCTGGAGTTTGGGATAGAAGTTGTTGAGTTGGCGGAGGATGACGAAGTAGCCATACTCAACTCCATTCCTACCGCAGAAGGTGCCATATTCCTGGCGATGGAGAAGCTACCGATTACAATTCACGGCTCAAGGGCGGTTGTACTAGGTTTTGGACGGTGTGCCCAGACACTAGCCCGTACGCTACAGGCCTTGAGAGCACAGACAACAGTGGTCGCCAGAAACAGCGGGCAACGGGCCAGGGCATACGAGATGGGACTTGCCAGCTTCGGGTTTGACCAGATCAACGGGGTTACCGCCAATGCTGATCTAATCTTCAATACTGTACCAGCCATGATACTAACCGATGATGTGCTTGCCGGGTTAAGACAGGATACGGTGATCATCGATCTAGCATCTAGTCCCGGTGGTACAGACTTTAAGGCGGCGGAGCGTCTTGGGATCCAAGCTGTGTTAGCGCTGGGGCTACCGGGCAAGGTAGCGCCGCAGACGGCGGGTGAGATCATGGCCAAGGGAGTCTTGAAGATTATTTCCCAGTATCTGAGCTAACCTGGATACTCCGTGCACCAGATATCCGGGGGTGTCTAGGAGATGGATTTTTCTGGTGTAAAAGTGGGATTTGCACTGACCGGTTCCTTTTGTACAATAGATTCTATTCAAGGTCAGATGCGTAGTCTCATCGAGATGAATGCCGAGGTTATTCCCATTGTGTCATCGTCGCTTTTGACTTTGGATACACGGTTTGGTACCGCTAAGGCCTTGATGGAGGTCCTTGAGCGCATAACAGGAAAATGCCCCATTGATAGTATTGTCAAGGCAGAACCAATTGGACCGCAGCAGTTGCTGGATGTACTGGTCGTGGCACCGTGTACAGGAAACACGCTAGCCAAGTTTGCCCATGGCATTACCGACACCTGTGTACTGATGGCTATGAAGTCTCAATTGCGCAATAGTAGGCCAGTGATTATCTCTATATCCACCAATGACGGATTGGGTAACAATGCGGCGAACTTAGGCAAGGTTTTGACCATGCGGAATGTGTACTTTGTGCCCTTCCGTCAGGATGATCCAATCAAGAAACCTCGTTCCTTGGTGGCAGAGGCGAGCCTGATTCCCGCGTCCCTCCATGCTGCCTTAAGGGGTGAGCAGCTACAGCCAATAATCGTGGCGTAATGAAGGAAAAAACACCGTAGATGTGAAAGTAACGATAAGGAGGAGTACGATGCAAAGAGTACGTACAGCAATTCTAGGAGCAACAGGGGCAGTAGGGCAGGAACTGATGGCGATCCTAGCAGAGCGGGACTTTCCCCTGCAGGAGCTAAAACTCCTTGCTTCTCCCCGGTCTGCCGGACGCAAGTTTGACTTCCAGGGAGAAGAACTAACGGTACAGGCAGTGAGCCCAGAGGCCTTTGAGGATGTAGATATTGCCTTTTTCTGTGCCGGTGGTAGTATTAGTAAGGAGTATGCAAAGGAGGCCATGGCCAGAGGAACTGTGATCATCGATAATACCAGTGCCTTTCGTTTAGATGAGGATGTTCCTTTGGTTGTTCCCGAGGTTAACGCCTCGGATATTACTCCAGGTACAAAACTGGTTGCAAACCCCAATTGCTCAACAACCATTATGGTGATGGCCTTAGCTCCTCTTCATCGTTTCTACGGCATTGAGCGAGTGGTAGTGTCCACCTATCAAGCGGTATCCGGGGTGGGGGCAAGCGGTATGGAGGATCTGGCTAATCAGGTAAGAGCCTGGGTGGCTGATGAGGAAATAGTATCCAAGAGTTTTCCCTTTGTGGCAGCTGATGAGCATTACCAAATGGCCTTTAACCTAGTGCCTCATATCGATATGTTCGATGAGATGGACTATACTAAAGAAGAATGGAAGATGGTACGGGAAACGCAGAAGATTCTCCATGATCCCAATATGAGGATTACGGCGACCACCGTGCGGGTGCCCGTGATGCGCAGCCATTCAGAATCAGTGAACATTGAATTTAAGCAAGAGGTAGATCTGCCGAAGGTGAAGGAATTACTATCTGTCTTTCCGGGAGTCATCGTCCAAGATGATCCACAGAATCTTCTGTACCCGATGCCCCTGGATGTTGCAGGTAAGGATGAGGTTTGCGTGGGACGAATTCGACAGGATAACTCCCATTCCCGGGCGATCAATCTCTGGGTGGTGGGGGACCAGATTCGCAAAGGTGCAGCGTTAAATGCAGTGCAGATTGGGGAGTATATGGTAAAGAACGACTTGATCTAGCTTTTCTGGGGAGAGAAGGACTATGGCCATTATTGTCCAGAAATTCGGGGGGACTTCCTTAGCGTCGGAGGCAATGCGTGAAAAGGCCATAGAGCATATTCAAAACGCCAAGGAAGCCGGTGACCAGGTGGTTGTTGTGGTATCCGCCATGGGCCGGAAGGGCTCTGCCTATGCCACAGATACCCTCATTGACTTGATGTCGCAGGTGAGCGATCGGCCGAACAAGAGGGCCTTGGACCTAGTCATGTCCTGTGGGGAGATCATTTCCTGTAGCCTACTGGTCCAATTGTTGGCTAGAAAAGGCATAGAAGCTATTCCTCTGACTGGGGCCCAAGCGGGGATTATCACTGATGCGGAATTTGGTAACGCACGGATCATTGAGGTTAGGCCTAAGCGAATATTGGAGGAGTTAGGCAAGAACCGCGTTGTGGTGGTGGCTGGATTCCAAGGATGTACGACTAACCAGGAGATTACCACATTAGGCAGAGGCGGCAGTGATACCACCGCTGCAGCCTTAGGTGTTGCCCTACAGGCCAAGGCAGTCTACATCTTCACCGATGTAGATGGTATCTTGACTGCTGATCCAAGGATTGTACCCGACGCCCAGCGGTTACCAAATACGACCTATCGAGAGGTTACAGAATTGGCCCAGTTGGGGGCGAAAGTGATCCATCCGCGCGCTGTGGAGATTGCCATGCAGGGTAGAGTTCCCCTAATTATTTGTGCAACGGGCAAGGACGGTTCCGGGACAGTGGTGGGCGACGGACCTTGGGATGGTCCGGTGGAGATTAAGGGCGATCGTTTAGTTAGCGCGGTGACCCAGATTACAGGACTTGCTTTGGTGTCGGTATTGCCCGATGCGGGGCATGGCATATCCATGGAACAGGCAAGACAACTGTTTACCAGCGTGGCCGGATTAGGTGTTAGTGTGGATCTGATCTTTCTGTCGCCAGGTTTGATTGGATTTTGTGTTGGGCAGGAAGAAGCCGGATTGGTGGAGAACAGATTAAGGGAATTAGTATTCAATGTTAGTGTTAAGAAAGGATACGCGAAGGTATCCTGTGTTGGAGCGGGGATGCGAGGCGTTCCGGGAGTCATGGCAAAAATTGTGGAGGCCTTATATGAAGCTGACGTCTGCGTTTACCATACCAGTGATTCTCATGCAAGCATTTCCTGTCTGGTGGAAGAGAAGGATTACAAGACAGCGGTTCGGGCCCTACATTGTAAGTTTGACCTGGGCAGCACTAATGTGCGAGGGAGTTGAGTAGTTTGCAAGGCTTTGGTCATTTATTGACTGCGATGGTCACTCCGTTTAAGGAAGGAGGAGGTGTTGACTGTAGTAAGGCGGCAGAACTTGCTTCCCGCCTGTTGGATTCTGGCTCGGATGGGATAGTGGTCGCCGGAACAACGGGTGAATCACCCACCTTAAGCTTCGATGACAAAGTGGAGCTATTTAAAGCGGTGGCGGAAGCCGTCGGGGGTAGGGGAGTAGTCCTGGCGGGAACTGGTTCTTATAGCACGCAGGATACCATTGCGCTTACAAAGGCGGCAGAGAAAGTAGGCGTAGATGGGATTATGTTGGTGGTTCCTTACTATAACAAACCGCCTCAGTCGGGACTATATAGTCACTTTAAGCAGATCGCAGAACAGACAGCATTGCCGATCATGTTGTATAATATTCCTAGTCGCACTTCTGTGAACTTGCTTCCCGAAACGGTAGCAAAACTGGCTCAGATTGACAATATTATAGCGATTAAAGAGGCCTCAGGGAATCTAGGACAAGTGGCGCGGTTATTCCAGATTACTCCCGATGACTTCTACATATATAGCGGTGATGATAGTCTCACGTTGCCGGTGATGAGTGTAGGAGGCATCGGGGTTGTGAGTGTGGCGGCCCATGTCGTCGGGCGAAGTATTCGAGAGATGATCGATAGCTTTCTCGGGGGCAAAGTCAAAGAAGCAGCGGAGATCAACCGCAAGCTCCTCCCCCTCTTCGATGCCCTTTTTGTGACAACAAATCCTATTCCGATCAAAACAGCCGTTAATCTGCTAGGCGGGGAGGTTGGGTCGGTACGTTCTCCCTTAGTGGAGCCCTCTGCCGAGGAGATAGGCATTATTAAGCAGGCTCTGAAAAAAGTAGGTTTGCTAGACCTTTAAGAAGCGGGGGGCCACCCCCGCTTCTTACATATGAAGGACTTAGTATGAGGTTGCCCCACCTAAGAAAACGCTACATCCAAGGCGTTGACCAGGGGGAAGAGGATATGATAGGATTAAAATGACAGTTTTTTCTACATAGGTTACTAATTGATCCATGGTTGACGTTAGACTCATTCGATGCCAATCGACGTTGAGGGCTTACGTTATTAACGATCATGTCATAGACATAAAGACTCTAAAGGCCTACTTCAAGGCAAGTTGCTGAAATGGTTCTTGTGCTGGTAATCCTGTTTTGCGCAGAGGTCTTACCTCAACACCATTATCTGAAAACTACGAAAAAAGTTAGGGAGGGTGAAAGAAGTGAGCCGTGCAAGCAAAATTGGCCTAACCGCAATCATTTTGGTTGTATTACTGGGTCTATGTTGGTGGCTATGGCCGGCATCTAACGATGCGGATGTTACGGATGGTGAAGACAATGAACAAGCTCAAGACACACAATCCGCCCAGTTTGAACGAGAGGATTCATTGGCGTTGACAACGGCCTTTGTGGGAATAAGTAAGAACGATGTTGTTGGGCTTACATCATTTACGGATGAATACGGGATCGAATTGGAGGAGTTACAAGGATATGACTTGCTTGAGAGCAAGCTAATCACCCACATTGCAGCAGGGCAGGAGTTTCTCCCAAATGTACTCTTCATGTCGGAGGAATCAGCCATCGAACTGGTCAAGACTAATGCCTTTGTGGAACTAGGTCCTCTCTTGGAGAAAGCGGAGGTTGATCCTGCCATATTACCTGCAGGCAATAGGCTGTATCCAGCGTTTTTTGAAGGGAAACAGATATTTCTGGAAGTGTCCCTATCATCCACATTAAGAACTGCCAGAGCCTTGGTTGGCTTGCTCAATCGAGGGAACATAGATGAAGCTTTCCAATTAGCCTACTATCTTGCTTCGCACCGGGAAAAACCTAAGCCCCTAGCTTTAGGTTTAACCTGGCCAATTGAATTTGAGCATCCTGTACGCTCATTTTATGTAAAGCGCATTCCAGAAATCATCTACTATAATTACTTACACCCTGATCTGCAGGAGCATTGGACCATGGAGGAATTCCAGTGTTACTATGAAGAACTTATGGAAGTTCATTACCGATACGTTGCAACGGCCTTTCCGGTGGAACAGGAAAGGGTAGAGGTTTGTACTAGTCGAATTACGGGCAAGGAGTATCAGGATGTTGTACGGGTACACGTCCTTTTGCACCAGAGCGCTGGTCGGGGAGAGGATCAATACATCTCTAACGAGGCAACAGAGGTGATGTACTTTATAATGGTTGATGACGGATGGAGATTGATATTGTAGTCAGTCTTATACTACTGTGTCGGCATAGCGCTTCTACACATCGGCTAAGCCGCAGTAGATATATGCTCAAATTGCAAGGGCAACTGCATTAACAGATTGGTATATGCAAATTCTTGTTATCTGCGATGCAGCCTGGATTCCCGGAAAGGATAACGATGAAAGTTGGTAAAACGGTTACTATTCAGACGTAGTGGAAATGGGCGCAAAAGGAACTTCCCTTGCCGGTAATGTGGGGCCGAATGTTTGTCTATTTTGGGGGTCGACATGTCCATATATCGCAAATAAGACTTCCAAAAAACCAGTCTAAAATGCAGATCTCCTGGATCCAATGTCGAATATATACTCTGTAGATTACTTCACAAGAGAGACTCGGCATGAACCGGTGGACAAGACCTGAAATTACAGAGGAAAAAGTACAACAGATAAGGGACATTGTTGCCGAAAATCCTGATTGGCACAGGACTAGAATATCTAAGCACCTTTGCGCATTATGGGGCCGGTTAAGACCAAGGCTAAGGTTTCCGGGAGTGCCGAAGGGGCACAGATTTATGCTCGGATCGATAGTCTCATGACCACCTTGAAGAAGCAAAACCTCAATGGGTATGACGGCCTGCGAGCGGTCTACGGCGGCCAGGTCCCAATCTCCCCCGGATAGCTTAGTCACGAACCCTAATAACAAGCCTGTAGTTCAATCTCTACCTGTCGGGGCCGAGGTCTGACTAGGCGTACCTGCACGGGCTAATTCCCATGTTTCGCACCCTGTGCTCATAGGACAGACAGTTTTCGAGAAAGCCGCCTTATAGCACCTCGTTTGCCAAATTGTTTATTGTTATGCTTGGGCAGCTTGCAGGCCGGGGAGCAAACACTTGATCACAATAAAGGGAATCATTCTGAGAATTGCGTAAACTATTAGAAAGAAGGTGGTGAGTTATAAGGCTTGACTCTATCCACCTCTGAATAGTAACCCCCATCGGAAGTTGCGGGTAATTCAACGTAGGGAATGGACATACTAAATGCCTTCGTATATCCTATAATTAGAAAGTGTGATTTTCCGAAAGGAGGATGTCTTGATGTTAGTAGAGCTTCGTTCGCGTTCCCAAATTACCATACCAGCAGAGGTTGTCAGAAAGCTAGGGGCGGTTGAAGGGGATAAGTTGGAAGTAGTCGAGAAAGACGGGGGGATTTTCCTTTGTCCAGTGGTGGTATGTCCTAAAGCAAAAATGGAGCAGATCGCCAAGCTAGTTAGAAAGGCGGATACTGAGACTCATAAGTTAAAGGCTTATGATGACGTGGACCAAATGTTTATGGATATGGGGAACAACCCTGATGAACTATAAGTTAAAGCCCACCAAGTCATTTGAGAAAGACCTTAAGAGACTAACTAGGGCCGAGCAGAAAATGGTGGCTAGAAAACTTAAGTTGTTGCTGGAAAACCCCTTTCATCGTCCGTTACGCACGAAGAAAGTTAGAGGGTTTGATGGTCTATTGGAGTGCAGTGTGAACATGGACATTAGAATTTTGTGGAGGCATGAAGGTGAAAACATAATTCTCATACTGGCTGTACAATAAGAAATAGTAAAATAAAAAGAACCATAACAGTAATTCAGTTATGCCATTCCGGAAACGCAAGGAAATGACGGCCATAAGAACCGTAGTCAAAAGGCTAGAAAGCCCAGGCTATGAACCACCTATGTAACCGGGCCGTTACCACAAGAGGGCAATCAATCAAATTATGACGAACGGTTGCGGCAATAAAGCATGGGCTAGATTGCTATTGCCCTTTATAGGGTCTTAGGGCTGCAGTTTTCATGGAAATGTGGTGGGTTTTACCTCTGGAAATAATTAACCAGGGGGTTTCCCTTGTCAGCTCCGCGATGATCGAGTATAATTGCATTAAGATCCTCGGACGGCTAGCTTTCTTTATTTGGACAGCTAATCGGTCAAGAACGCCCGCCTGTTCTTGACTAACAGTAATATATCTATGTACAAATTAGGTGCGATGCGTCCAGAAAATGGATTTGCAGATTTTTGTGGAGGTGTGCTTATATGGCGAGGGGAGAACGTGCGCTCTCGATTATACCCCTCGGCGGAGTTGGCGAGATTGGGAAGAATATGTTCGTTTACGAATATGATGAGGATCTGATCTTGGTAGACGCCGGGGTAATGTTTCCCGATGATGATATGTTGGGTATTGATTTGGTTATTCCAGATATTTCCTATCTAAGAGAGAACAAAGATAGGTTACGGGGCATTTTTCTGACTCATGGTCACGAAGACCATATTGGAGCAGTCCCCTATGTATTAAGGGAGATTCCAAATGTACCGGTTTATGGTACAAGGTTGACCCTAGGCCTGCTGGAAGGCAAATTAGTGGAATTTGGTCTAGCCGACGGAACAAAAACCGTCTGTGTTAAGGCTGGCGATCAGGTACGTGCGGGTAACCGCTTCACGGTGGAGTTCATCCATGTTAATCACAGCATTCCCGATGTGGTTGCTTTGGCAATCACCACACCGGAGGGTGTGGTGATCCATTGTAGTGACTTCAAGTTTGACCAGACTCCAATTGATGGTAAGGTAACTGATTTCCACCGATTGGCGGATCTAGGGGATCGGGGTGTGCTTGCGGTCCTATCCGACAGCACTAACGCAGAACGGCCTGGCTATACTTTATCAGAACGGGTACTTACGGAGACTTTTAACGATATCTTCCGCCGGGCAAAGGGACGGGTTTTAGTAGCTACTTTTGCTTCTAATATCCATAGGATTCAACAGGTGATCGATTCCTCGATTAAACATGACCGCAAGATTGGGTTGATCGGTCGCTCCATGGTGAATGTGGTCACTAT
This sequence comes from Limnochordia bacterium, assembly GCA_023230925.1. NCBI lineage: Bacteria > Bacillati > Bacillota > Limnochordia > Limnochordia bacterium. The sequence goes on along the minus strand of JALNWK010000022.1, from coordinate 19,454 downwards.
TGCTAAAAGACTGGGTTACCTTAATCTTCCGGGGGAAGTCCTAATCGATATTGATGAGGTGGATGATTATCCGCCCCAGCAATTAACGATTATTACTACGGGCAGCCAGGGTGAGCCCATGTCGGCTTTGACGCGTATGGCTATGAATAACCATCGTCAGCTTGAGATCTATCCAGGGGATACGGTTGTGGTCTCGGCAAACCCCATACCTGGTAATGAAAAAATGATTGGTAGGACTATCGACCACCTATTTAGACAGGGTGCTGAAGTGATTTACCACTCGGTATCCGGGGTACATGTATCGGGTCACGCCAGTCAAGAAGAACTGAAGTTATTGCTTAATCTATGTCGACCGAAGTACTTTTTCCCGATTCACGGTGAGCATCGCATGTTGTTTAGGCATGCGAGACTAGGCATGGATGTAGGTATTCCTGCGGACAATATTGTGATTATGGATAAGGGAGAGGTCTGGCAGATAGAGTACGGAACACTGCAGAAGGCAGGACAGGTGAAGTGTGATCCCGTGTACGTTGATGGTCTCGGTGTGGGTGATGTGGGCAATATTGTCCTCCGGGATCGGCAACAGCTATCCCAAGACGGTATTTTAGTGATCGTTGTTACTATTAACCGGCAGACTGGAACGGTGGTTGCCGGACCTGATGTGGTCACCCGGGGCTTTGTTTACGTACGGGAGTCGGAAAAACTGCTAGATGAAGTACGACAACGAGCCAGCGATGTGATGGATCACTGCACCCAAAATGGCATTCTCGAGTGGGGTCCGATAAAAGAGGAAATGCGGTCGGATCTATCTCAATTCCTCTATGGTCGCATCAAACGGAAACCGATGATTCTCCCGATTATCATGGAAGTCTAGCTACATGATTACTCTTGCCTTGGGGATGTTTGGTTTAATTCCAACATCCCCAAGGCTAACCGCTTTTTCCGCTTGATATTGTCTTCCCTTCATAAATTTCTGCTCGGAGTGTCATACTAAGCGGTGAAGACACCAAAGAAGGGAAGTATCTGCCGTTGACTGATAAACAATCCCTGCAGCCAGAACCGGGCCCTAGATTACCCCAAATGCCTCCGACTCTTCCAGGAAGAGGGCCTGAGCCAGGTCGGACTAGTCCGCAAACGGAAAGTATCATCCAGTTTGGGCAACCTTCTCCGCCCCCCACGATGCCAAGTAAGATTCAGTGTTTAAGCATCGTCGGGCAGATCGAAGGCCATCTGGTACTGCCGCCTAACAACAAAACCACGAAATACGAGCATGTCATACCTCAACTTGTGGCCATCGAGCAGAATGAGAACATAAAGGGCTTACTGGTGATTCTAAATACAGTAGGTGGAGATATAGAGGCGGGACTTGCCATTGCCGAGATGTTAGAAAGCATTTCCAAGCCCACAGTCTCATTGGTTCTGGGTGGTGGACACTCCATCGGTGCACCTATTGCTGTGGCCACTGATTACTCCTTTATAGCCGACACCGCAACCATCACTATCCATCCAATTCGCCTAACGGGACTTGTCATCGGGGTACCCCAAACCTATGAATATCTGGACAAGATGCAGGACCGGGTAATCCGGTTTATTACGGAGCACTCGAATATTGATCAGGAGAAACTCAGGGAGTTAATGTTTAGAACAGGTGACCTAGTCCAGGATGTGGGGACCGTCCTCATCGGTAGAGATGCCGTTAAGGTCGGACTAATCGATGCAGTAGGGGGTCTACGCTCAGCGATGGATAAGCTCAATGAGCTGATCGATGCTTCCTCTGTGCAGGAGCCTGCGAATACGGTGCCAGTGTAAGGAGAGTGATGTTGTTGCTGTATACGATCATGCCAGAACACGTGATTTTTCCGGAAAGTTATCAGGTGTCCGGTCACCAACTGCGCCAAATCAATCACCGGGGAGTAGATATGTTGGTTCAGGTTCATGAATCAGGACATCCCCAGATTGCAAGGCTACTTAGTACCGAGCCCTCCCATTACTTAGATCCCTTGCTACAACCAGGGACGGTGATTTCACCAAGTCCGCTGTGAGTCGCCCAGGCAATAACGCCTAGGCGTAATCTCCTAAAAGCGCGCTCATGTTTTCCCCTGCCGCGCCATAGAATTCCTATAGGGATGCAAGTCAACCGAAGGACCATCACGGGCGATGTCTCATATACTGACCTAGATCAGTAAGTTGCGGAGGTTGGGAAGATGACCTTAGCCGAGACTAAGCCCGGGACGTGCTACCGTATTATCAGTATTCCCGACGAACACATCAGGAATATGGCCCTTCGTTTCGGTATTGGGGAGGGCGCGACTATTTACTGTGAGCACAGACTTATGAAGGGTCCTGTAATTGTCTCCAGATACCAGCAGCGCATGGCGATCGGTTATGACTTGGCCCAAGGAATCGAGGTGGTGGTCCACCTCGTGGGGGTGGCGGGCCGTGCTTCCAAAGAGATTTTCCCAGGAGCGATGGATCGCGTTGGTGGGAAACCCCAATGCAGGTAAGTCTGTGGTCTTCAATAGCCTAACCGGAATGTACGTTGATGTGTCCAATTATCCCGGTACAACAGTTGACGTCCATTGGGGTCGCTTGGGTAAAGACCTACTCATCGATACCCCAGGTATTTACGGCGTTTCCATGTTCAACGACGAAGAAGAGGTAGCCCGCAGGATCATCCTCGAGGCCGATTGTATCATCAATGTAGTCGATGGGGTGAGGTTACACAAGGACCTTTTTCTAACCCTACAGTTGATCGATCTGGGTTTGCCCATGGTTGTGGCCCTAAACATGATGGATGAGCTACAAAAGTGCAGGATGCAAATTGACATAGAGAAGTTGGAGACGTTACTTGGTGTCCCTGTTATCCCTATGGTAGCAGTCCGGGGTCAGGGGCTAGACAAGCTTAAGGATGCGATTAGACATCCCCGCAGAGGCTTGGTCGATCCCTGGCTTAGATCCCAGCTTGTCCATCTCCATAGGGAACATGCGGCCATAGGCAGTCCTAGGGAAGCTTTATTGGTCTTGGAGAACGATCCTGAGCTAACGAGAAAGTACAACGTCTACCCAAAGATCAGGGAAAGGATCTATGGTGCCCGGCGTAGGCGGGCGGACTGGATTGTAGAGCAGTGTGTCCGCAAACTGCCTGACCGGAAAAAGGAGAGGAGGTGGCTCGAACGTTTACTAACCCAGCCATTGACAGGGTTTCCCTTATTCATTCTGATCATGGTTATCCTGTACTTCATTGTTGGGGTTTTAGTGGCCCAGCTTTTGGTCGGTTTTCTGGAAGAAGGGCTCTTCCAAGGGGTCTATGAGCCTTGGATCTCATCGTTAGTTAGCCGAATGCTGCCTCAGGCGTCAATATTCGCCCAGCTTTTGGTTGGCCCCTTTGGGGCTTTGACCATGGCGGTGACCTATCTTTTTGGTCTGCTCTTGCCGTTGGTCCTTGGTTTTCATCTATCAGTGGGCTTTTTAGAGGATTCTGGGTATCTACCTCGGGTGGCAGTTCTAGCCGATCGAGGTCTAAACAAGATTGGGCTTAACGGCAAGGCCGTCATCCCTTTGCTTCTTGGCTTTGGATGTGTGACTATGGCCTTAGTCAGCACCCGTATCCTTGGCTCCAAGCGGGAACAGACCATTGCCACCGCCTTACTATGTCTTGTGATTCCCTGCTCCTCCCAGATGGGGATCATCATGATTATGCTTGCTTCCTTAGGACTGCGGGCCATGCTTTTTTACTTGCTGCTAATGCTCTTGGTCTTCATCTTGGCCGGGTTATTGCTGTCGTGGTTCTTGCCCGGTCGTTCAACTCAGCTTTTCATTGACCTGCCGCCGCTGCGCTGGCCCCGGTTCTCCAATGTCCTGAAGAAGGCTCTTTCTAGATCCGTGTCCTTTCTCAAGGATGCAGGACCGCTGTTTCTTGCGGCTTCTTTACTAATTGGGGGCCTAGAGTGGATGGGACTTCTACCCTGGCTGGAACGATTATTTGCTCCCCTTACCGTAAGCTGGCTGCTCCTTCCCAAGGAAACCACCGTGCCTTTCATTATGGGGCTATTGCGGCGGGATCTGGGTGCCGCAGGACTGTACTCCCTAGATTTATCCCCTCAGCAAATGCTAGTGTCATTAACTACGATCACATTCTTTGTTCCCTGTATCGCGTCGATGCTAGTACTGTTCAAAGAACGGGGGGTCAAGCAAGGGGTATGCATCTTCATTGGTACCCTTGCTTCCGCCTTGTTACTTGGAGGGTTGGTGGCACGGCTCTTAGTCTGATTAGTTCTTCAACAGAAGCCATCCGCCAAGGGCAAGGAGAATAGTGCCAATCACTCGGTACCACGTAAAAGGAAGGCGTTCTAGTCCAAACAACCCTAAGTGATCGATTAAGGATGCAGTCAGGACCTGCCCAATAATGATTGCCGTGGTGGCTGCGGCCACACCGATTTGGGAAATGCTTCTAACAACGGCATAGACAATACCTACACCCAGAATACCACCAAGATAGAGATACCAAGGGGCCCGGGTCACCGCCAGAATACTGCCTTTGCCTAAGCCAAAGGAAAAAAGAATCAAGCTGACAAAGGCTAACCCCACAATATGTACATAGAAAGTAGCTTGCCAGATCCCGTGTACTTTCCCTAGCCCGGAGTTTAGCGAGCCCTGTAAGGCCATAGCTACACCTGAACTGGCCGCGATGATGAGTGCTAAGGTACCTGCTTTTAGATCCATGCTATCTCCCCTTTTTCTTTAATTTTATCTTGTGACTTTCCACGAAATCTATGCCCCCGCCTTCTAGGGTGACTCACCTTAGCATAAGCTTTGTAAAGATTGGTTCTGAGGGAGGGATGGGGATGATCGGTCGGACAGTGGTGTTTTTTGCTATGGGTGTAAGCCTATTGTTCCTAGGGGTCCGGGTGATGTCTACGGGCTTGAGATTACGAGCGGAAGGACCCATCCGGCGCTTGCTAGGTAAGGCCGGGGATCATCCATGGCTCGGTGTAGGGCTGGGCACTGTAGCAACAGGACTGATGCAAAGCTCTAGTGCCGTGACAGTGATGCTGGTTAGTATGACCGAGGCTGGTCTTGTTACTCTCCAGAACGCCTTTGCAATCATGCTTGGGGCTAACATTGGCACAACTATCACCGGGTATGTGATGGCTCTTCCCTTTGAGAACCTAGGGATCTGGTTTATACTAGTCGGTCTACTCCTAATGTTGGCTTACCGGAACGGTTCTATGTATACCGCAGGGATCGTATTAGCTGGTTGTGGGCTTATCCTTTGTGGGATGCAGACTATTGGCCACGGTGTGGCACCGCTAGGAGAATGGACATGCATTGAGACAATTATCCGGGTATCATCGAAAAACAGGTTGTTTGGGATTCTAACCGGTGTCTTGGTCACTTCTATCCTGCAAAGCAGCAGTGTCTTTATTGGCATTGTCATGGTTATGGCCAAGGAAGGAGTACTTGGCCTATCTAGCGCGGCCCTATTAGTCTTAGGCAGTAATATTGGCACTTGTATTACTGCCTTGATCGCCTCCATTGGCACGAAAACAGCAGGCCGGCGGACTGCCGTGGGCCATACCATCTTCAATCTGTGGAGTGTTTTGGTGTTTTTGCCCTTTCTAAGACCCTTGTTACTTCTAATAGAGACAACATCAAGCCAGCTACCGGTTCAAATAGCCAACTTCCATTTCCTGTTTAACCTGCTTACAGTCCTGGTGACTATACCCGCTTTACCGGGGCTTGTTTTAGTTACCCAACGAGTGGTGCCTAAGTGAGCTAGGAGTTAACACTGCGGGAGACTTCATACCAGGAATCATCACAACAACAAAGGGTCAGTGTGCACCCGCCCCCAATCATCCCCTTGGTGGCTAACAGGTCCTGGGCGTCTTGTAGGTGAATATTACCAGCGCTACTACTAATCCCCACGTTTCCATCGGTAAAGACTAAAGTGACCACTTGTCCTGGGATGCCGCACAGGTCTGTGATTACCACAGGAGTTGGGGCACTGACGCGGACGACCCGTTTGCCGAGAAGGTCTAGCTTTGTATCAGTCAAGGAGATTCTGGCAAAGGCAAGGGGTTCTTGGATACCTTGATTAGTGATTAAGGCTCCTGTTTTCCCCTCAGCAATGACCTCGATGCCCTCCTCTTTGCCGAGAATCCCGTTCTCTAGCTTGTTGTTCTTCGCGGGGAACCTTATACCAAAACCCCGGCAGAAGGCAACATCCCTTCGATCAAACTCCATGCCTATGGTGTGGGAGCCAAGAGCTAGTGAAGCAAGTCGGGGGCCAATCACCCAAACTGCCCGATCCTGGTTAGTACCTCCCCCAAGGCGCACGATCCTGCCCGCCACAAGATCACCATCCTGAAAGGAAAAGCCAAGATCCGGGTTACCGTACCCATAGAGGCTTGAATCTGACGGGCCTACCTTGCTATTAAACCAGAAAACTCCATTTCCGTGTTGTCCCCTATCGCCTTTTTGATCAGCATAGAAGTAGATGCCCAAATCCCGATAGTCTTGGTTTTTCTGATAGGCATCGCCAAAGAGTTTAATGACTCCCCCGGCGCCCTCTGTTACCTGATCCTGGGGCAGGATATATACCCTAGAGCCGTGATCACCGGACCACTTGGCCGGATCCGATTGGATTCCTGTATAACTAGCAAGATGCTCCGAGACAATCCGACTATTGCCCAGTTCCCTTGCCGACTGAATAGTCCAGACTCTACTGTTCGGGGGATAGTTCCCAGGGAGCCGGAAACGTCTAGGACCTAGAATGGCCAAGTCCCGTTCTTCTTTGCCGTTGACATACACAGTGATCTTGTCGGTAGTTCCGCAAGAGAGCTCTACTACCCGCTGATTCTGTCCAATGGTTTGCCCTTCGATGAGGATAGGGGTGTCCCAAATACTTTGTTCTATGGACGAACTCCCCAGCAAGAATGGTGAGGGACACTCGGTCTCTAAAGTCATCTCAATGGGTAGTTCCGTGTCTTTGTGTTTAGAGAACGGAAGACTCTGCAGAGCAAGCAGATCGCCATCCCGATCCAGCAATCCCACCTGATCGATCCTCCAATCCCCAACCCCCGAAGGAAGGACGAATCGAGCCGTAACCCGGCCCTTCTCCAGTTTGAGCTGATGTATTGTGGCCCGGTAGTGTTCTTGCATCCCATCCGGTGTTCTACTACTAACCGTCATCTGCCACAGATATATGTTTTGGCCTAGGGCCTTCGCTCGGGCCACCTTAGCTTGGCCCACTTCAGTCAAGAATCCCTTTGTTGACATGACTTATGCCGACATCGACTACTTCAAAGCCGGGACTAGTCCGAAAGTAGCGCTTGGTCGGTTCCCTCCTTCTTGAGCTTGGCTATCTATAGCCTGCTCTTACTACTCTAATAATTACATCTTACCACGGGACATTTCGTTGGAACAACTAAAACCATGCTGGCGTGTCCTATAGTTTTCCAAACTACAGCCACAGGCCAGGGAAGACCTTGGTGTACTCTCGTGCATATGATGTATAGATAATGTATTTGGTGAGGGAAAAACTGGACTAAAACAAGCTCAGGGAGTTCTTTGCTCTGGCTTGCAGGAGATTAGGCACAGGATGTCGTACATTGAATATGTGGAGCGCATCAACAATAGATAAAGGGTGTTAAGAAAGATTATGAGCAGGTCCCAAAACAGTGGACTATATTCTGAACACATATATGCCGATCTTAAAAAGCGTATTATCGCCTGTGAGATTGCCCCTGGTACCCTATTGAGCCAAGGAAGACTAGCAGAGGACTATGGGGTCAGCCGTACGCCGGTACGGGATGCCCTCCAGCGGTTAGAGCAGGACCAATTGGTTAGCAACCTACCGAAAAAGGGGGCTTTGGTCCGCACGGCAAACTTTACCGATGCCGTGGAAGTGACTAGGATTCGCCAAGTGCTAGAAGCCTATAGTGTCCGGGCCGCCACCGTTAACCTTATCGAGGAACGAAAAGCTGGATTGGCGGATCTATTGAGCAAAATGGCCAAAGCTATCGACGATTCAGAGGTAGATCAGTTCTATATATTAGAACGGAAATGGCATGAGGAATTAATCACTGTTTCAGGCAATCGCCGATTGGAGCAAGTGCTGATTACCCTCGTGGATCCTTTGTGTGAGAAGTCTTACCGGACTTACATTAACCTAGTGCCAGATAGCACTGTGGTGATGTATGAGGATCATGCCAAGATCTTCGAAACCATGCTAGAAGGTGATGCTGAAAAGGCAGGAAATCTAATGTCAAAGCATGTTGAGAGAATGGTGGATGCCATGCTGTTTATGGCTAAGCAGTTAGGTAACGTCTAATGGTTTTTTTAACAAATCTTGTATACAAGTTGAACGCAAGGAGGATACGAAAATGCGTGCTTTGGTCAAAACAAAGGCAGGTCAGGGCCTGGAGATGGTGGAAAAGCCAATACCAACTCCCGGTGTTGGCGAAGTGTTAATTCAAGTTAGGTACGCATCGATCTGTGGTACGGATCTACATATATATAAATGGGATAATTGGGCCCAGGGACGGATCAAGCCACCGTTGACCATCGGGCATGAGTTAAGTGGGCAAGTGGCCGGCTTAGGTGAGGGTGTCCGGAATGTACAGGAGGGTGACTGGGTATCCGCGGAAGGACATATTTGGTGCGGGCAGTGCTATCAATGTCATACGGGCCAGAAACATATCTGTCGCCAAGCACAGATTATCGGGGTGGATCGGGATGGATGCTTTGCGGATTATGTTGTGCTCCCGGAGCAAAACATTTGGAAACTGCACCCCGAGATGGATCCTTGCCTAGGTAGCGTATTTGATCCCTTTGGTAATGCGGTGCATGCTAGTATGTCCTGGAACCTAGGAGGCAGGAGCGTTCTGGTGGCAGGATGCGGACCCATTGGGGTAATGTGCGTAATGCTTGCTAAATGGTTTGGTTCTTATCCGATTATCGCGGTGGAGACTAATGAGTATCGTCGAGGGCTAGCCAAAAAGGCTGGCGCTACTCATGTATTCAACCCCCAGGATGTGGACGTGGCAAAAAAGGCCTTAGAGGCTACTGCAGGGCAGGGGGTTGACATTTTCCTGGAAATGTCCGGGAGTGAATCGGCGATTCGGTCTGGTATTTCGGCGGTTAGGCCTGGTGGGGGAATATCCCTGTTGGGTATTCCCGGCAAAGAAGTGAGTCTTGATTTAGCGGAGGTTATCTTCAAGCAGCTAACAGTCCTGGGGATTAACGGCCGGCGCGTTTTTGATAACTGGTATATGATGGAAAAACTAGTGTTATCTGGATTTGATTTACAGTCTTTGGTTACCCATCGGTTACCCTTCTCTGAATGGGAGAGGGGCATGCAGCTTATGGCTGAAGGAACATGTGGTAAAGTTACCTTAGAAATTAGTTAAGGGGGAGGACTATGAGCCTATCATTTTTGCAGGAGCACCTTACGGCTCTGCAGGACAGTAAACTGTACAACCGGATTAAGGTCATCGAGGGGGCCCAAGGAGCGTGGGTGGAGATTGATGGCCGGAGGATGCTTAATCTTTGTTCCAATAATTACTTAGGATTAGCCAATCATCCGGCACTTAGGGAAGCGGCACAAAGAGCCATTGAGGAATTCGGTGTTGGACCTGGGGCAGTGCGTTCCATTGCGGGTACCAACTCACTACATCAGCGACTAGAGGAGCAGTTAGCCCATTTTAAGAAGACCGAAGCAGTCTTATCCTTTCAGTCGGGATTCAATGCAAACCTAGCTGTTATTCCTGCGTTGGTGGGAAAGGAAGATGTGATTATAAGTGATGCTTTAAATCATGCTAGCATCATCGATGGATGCCGATTGAGCCGGGCTACAGTTTATGTGTATCCCCATCGTGATATGGCTGCCCTTGAAAAACTATTGGGGGAGAACCAGGGACGTAAGGTTCTGGTCATTACCGACGGAGTGTTTAGTATGGATGGGGATATTGCACCCCTACCAGAAATTGCCCGGTTGGCTAAGCAATACGGCGCCATAACCATGGTGGATGATGCCCATGGTGAGGGGGTCTTAGGTAGCCATGGCCGGGGGATAGTCGATCATTTCGGGTTGCACGGGCAAATTGATGTAGAGGTGGGCACCCTGTCTAAGGCCTTTGGTGTCGTTGGCGGTTTTGTGGCTGGAAGTAAGTTGCTTATTGATTATCTTAAACAGAGGGCCCGGCCATTTCTGTTCTCCTCAGCCTTGACCAGTGCTGATGTGGCTGCCTGCCAAAAGGCTGTGGAAATCCTTGACGCAAGCGATGAGTTGGTAAGCAGACTATGGGATAACGCCCGTTACTTCCAGCAGCAGATTCAAGAAGCAGGATTTACCCTTGGACAGACGGAAACACCGATTACGCCAGTGATGCTTGGAGAATCGGCTCTAGCCCAGGCCTTAAGCGAACAACTTTTCGCCCAGGAGGCAGTCTTTGCCCAAGCCATTGTCTATCCGACGGTTCCCCAGGGTAAGGCCCGGATTCGGGTGATGGTATCGGCTGCTCATTCCCAAGAGGATCTCGACTATGGAATTGCAGCCTTTAAACGGGCAGGTACCCAATTGGGTTTAATCTAAAGACAATAAGGGGATGAGTTAGAACAAGAGTAATGACCGAGTCTTTCTAAACCGATGCTAAGGCTCCCGCACAATTATAGAAGTTGAGTCAGTGACGGACGAAAGGTCCGGGGTAGGAGGGTGGGGTATATGGGGGTTTCTGCGCCTGTTTCCAATAGGCGAATTACTTGGCTTGCGTTTTTGATGGATTTTGGAATTGGTATTGTAATGCTTGCGTTACCTCTTTTGGTTATGTATCGGGGTGGAAGTGCCTTCCAGATGGGCATGATTGGACTACTACATCGACTACCCTGTGTCTTGGGGTGCGCCGTTTTTGGACCCTTCTCCGACCGGATCGGTCGGAGAAGATCCATCCTCATTTCGTGTATCTGTTTGATCGTTCTTTACTTACTTATGGGTTTTTGTACTTCCCTGGTGCTCACTTTCTTCTTGGTTGGCGGCATTGGGTTTGCCAACGCCTTATTTTGGCCCGCGGTGCAAGCTTGGATGGGTGATCTGTATCAAGGGGATACTAATCAGATCATTGTTACCGTTGGTCGCTACAATCTCAAATGGAGTGTGGGTCAACTTCTAGGCAATTTACTAGCCGGTTCTCTTCTTCGGGTGGGACTGGGTATTCCCTTTGTGGTATCTGGGATTTTTGCCGTGATGATTGCCCTTTTGGCCAAAAATCTACCCGAGGTACAAGTAGCCGAGTTGGCCCAGGAAGAAGAGGATCTAAGGAAGGACAAAGATCAAAGGATCTTGCATTATGTAGGTTACGCGCAATTGGCCAATTTTTGTGCATGGCTAGCTTTGGGAATGATCGTTAGCATCTTTCCACGGATTGCAGCACAAAGACTTCTGCTTACTTCTGTGGGCACAAGTCTTATGATTGGCTGCATAGGAGTTGCCCGGACCGCATGTTTTGTATTCCTATCCAAACACCACTTCTGGCACTATGAGACATTGCCGCTAATTAAAGCTACACTTTTGGGAGCAATCGTGTTTTTGCTTGCGTTCCTCCTTCCCGTCTCGCTCCCAATAAGCATTCTAGCGTTAACTAGCTTAGGAATGATCATTGCCCTCACATATACAAACTGTGTAGTATATAACATTTCCCTGAGCCAAGACAGAGGCAAGGCAACGGGCTTCAATGAGGTAATTCAGCTGGGTGGATATTGTGTTGGCGCGCTTCTGGCGGGAATTGGCGGTTCTAGTACCGTAGTTGGCCTGCCGTACCTGATCATTTCTATTGTATTTGCCTGTGGTACCCTTGGCCTGATTAGATCCCTGAGGGTCGATGAAAGAGACTATGAAGCAGACGAACCCATGGACCAGGCGAGGCATACTTTCTCCTAGCAAAAACTGGGCGTAAAGCTTCAATCTATGCTATAATCATGCTAACGATAGCCGAAGGGGGAACGCCGCGTTTTTGCGGATATGCTATGACCATCTTTAAAGCAGTAATTATGGGAATTGTTCAAGGTCTAACAGAGTTTTTGCCAGTCAGTTCGTCAGGTCATCTGGTGTTGGCAGGACATTTCTTGGGCGTGGAAGGGCCTGGTCTGTTTCTAGAGGTAATGTTACACTTTGGCACCTTGATCGCTGTGGTTGTCGTTTTTTGGCAGGATATTGCGGCCATGATCCGATCAGTGGTACTTTTTATAGGCCGGCGGCGACTCAACTCCCATGATCAGATGTATCTGAACTTGGTTTGGCTGTTGATCCTGGGCTCAGTGCCAGCCGCGGTATTGGGACTTGTTTTTAAATCAAAGTTGGAGCTTCTGTTTGGTTCTACTAAGACTGTGGGATTGATGCTTGGTATCACGGGGGTTATTCTTGCCATTAGCGGCAGGCTTGGTAGTAAGGGTAAACAGTTAGGGCAAGTAACTGCACTGGATGCTTTGGTTATTGGTACCGGTCAAGCCTGCGCATTAGTACCGGGCCTTTCGCGGTCAGGAACCACCATTGGGGCTTCCCTGTTTCGCGGGTTGGATCGACCCACCGCGGCTAGATTCTCCTTTCTTCTAGCTATTCCCGCAGTACTTGGAGCCACGGTGCTGGAGTTGTTTTCTGTCTCGATTACCAGTGAGGCCATAGTGCCAGTGATAGTGGGAACCATTAGTGCAGCAGTTTTTGGGTTTATTGCTATTAAGATACTGATGGAAGTGCTAAACCGGGGTCGGCTAATTTACTTCTCCTTGTATCTATGGCTCTTAAGTGCTTTAGTCCTCCTCGGGATCAAATAAGGAAAAACGTTATGGAGATTTTGCTTATCTTCGTTGGTTCATTCATTGTGGGTCTGTCCGGGGCCATTGTGCCCGGCCCACTTTTTACCGTTACCATAAGTGAGACCACTCAGCGGGGTATTTGGGCAGCCCCCTTGCTGATCTGCGGTCACGCCCTTTGTGAAGTGGCGATGATTTTCGGATTGGTGCTGGGAATTGGACCGTTATTACAGAGTGGATCAATGTTTCGGATCATCAGCGTGATCGGTGGGGGTATCCTTTTGTGGATGAGCTATGGTCTTTTTAGCTCGTCTTTTGAACTGGAACTAAAGGGGAGTGTACATTCCAGGCGCACTAATCCGGTGTGGCTGGGGGCCTTACTGAGTATCACAAACCCCCATTGGATCGTGTGGTGGGCTACCCTTGGCGTTAAAGGTATTATGGAGGCCTTGACCGTTGGCGGCATATTGGCGGTGGTGGCCTTTGGATTAGGTCATATCCTTTCGGATTACTTGTGGTATGGGTTTGTCGGTGTGGCCTTAAGTCTTGGCAAAGACCGCCTCACTCCGGGACTGCTGCGGGGTATCCAACTATTCTGTGGTTTTGCCCTAGTTGTTCTTGGTGGCTATTTTATCATTGAAGGCCTTTTCATTTAGTGGGTGGTACTATGGCAGAGAAAATTACATATCTTAGAGAAAAAAGGGGCAAAGCACCGAAAATGCCCCGTCTGCGCCTGATTCTTTTGGGGGTCTTAGTGATCATTCTAATTAAGGCTCTCTCTACGCTAATTGGCGGAGGAATTGGCACGAAAACCGCTGAGGTGCTATCTGGAAGTCTGTCGTTTAAGATTGCCGCAAACACCTATGCCATACGCCAGGAAACCACCTACTACGCGCCCAGAGGGGGCTTATTGACTGCACTTGTGCAAGAAGGGCAGCGGGTGGCCGCTAACGGGATCGTTTGTGAGCTAAAGGGTGAGCAGGAGGAAGGCCTGGCGCAGACACTGAATAAGACCCGCCAAGAGATCAACCGGATCGAGACAGAATATAATCAACTGATCAACCAAAAACAGAATGAGCTTTTAGGTCTTAAGGATCCCAGTCAAGGGGAAGCATTGCGTTCTGAAATCGAGAGTCTGCGTGGGGCTAGGGATAGGGAACTACAGGGGCTTACTGTTAAGCTACAGGGGATCTTCGATGAACTATCCGCGAGTATTAGTCTGGTCCGGGTAGATGGGGCTGGTTTGGTCAGCTTTAACATTATCTTAGGGGAGCCCCTAGATCTTTTAGGTCTTAACGACATGGGCCAGTTAAATCCAAAAACCTTAGAAGGGGTGCGCTGGTCTAGCACTGAAGATAAGCAAGTCAAGCGGGGCGAGCCCATCTTTCGTGTTGTAGATAATTTCAGTTTTTACCTATTTATCCCGGTGGAGGATCTAAGCGCCTTACCGCTAGGCAAACAGGTGACGGTAAACTGGCCGCACCTTGGAACCAGTGTGGAAGCTGTGGTCTGTAAGGTTGTAGAGAGTGCGACAACTGCTGGAGTGATGCTAGAGACTAAACGGTTCTTACCTGAATTTGTGACCATGATCTGGGAGCCGGCAGAAATTGTAATCGAGGTCTATACCGGTTCAATTGTGCCCCAAAAAGCCTTGGTGAGAGCGGGTGAGCAGGTGGGTGTTTACGTAAGCACAGAGACCGGCCCGGTATTCAGGCCCGTGGATTTATTGTATAATGATGGAAGGCAGGCGGTCATAAGCGGTGTGGCCCCTGGAAATCATGTGCAGTTGAAATAAGTTAGGTAGGGGTTTAGACGTTGGATTTCATCGCAAGGAATATTGAACAGATTCGTAGGAATATTGCTGAAGCAGCTGCCGTTAGCGGTAGGTCTTACCAGGATGTCACCTTGGTGGCAGTGACTAAATCAGTGGAGGCTGCTGCGATCAATCAAGCCATCGCCCAGGGAGTCACTGATATCGGTGAAAACCGGGTACAAGAGGCGCGCCGTAAGTTTCCCCAAGTCGAACCTGTCCGTCGACACATGATTGGACACCTGCAAACAAACAAAGCGGATTTGGCCCTGGATTTATTCGAGCTGATCCATTCGGTAGATAGTCTTCGCCTTGGGAGGGTACTATCCAGGAGTGCTGTAAAAAAGGATAAGGTGGTCGAGGTCTTGGTCCAGGTGAATATTAGCGGTGAAAAGACTAAGTATGGGGTAAAACCCGAAGAAGCTCTTGCTCTGGTAAGTTCCCTAAGTGACCTTGACCACATTAAAGTGGCTGGTCTGATGACCATCTGTCCCTATGTAGATGATCCAGAACAGGTCCGTCCTTTCTTTCGCCAGATGCGCTTGCTCAAGGAGAAAATTGAATCCCAAGGGTTTCCTATGGAGTATTTGTCTATGGGGATGAGTGGGGATTATGCGGTAGCGGTGGAAGAGGGCTCGAACATGGTGCGCATTGGGACCGCGGTTTTCCAAAAGAGGTGTGAAAATGGGGCATAGTTTTATGGATAAGGTGTTAAGCTTTCTAGGATTACAGGATGATCAATCTGCCGAAAAAGACGCCGTTCAAGATAAAAAGGAGAATTCCAAGGTGAAGCGAGGTCAATTGGTGGAGATATCTAAGGTAAAAGAATGGAAGATCATAATTATGGAGCCCCAAACCTTTGATGAAGTCCAGGCGATCGCTGATCATCTAAAGAATGGTTATCCGGTGATCATCCGCCTTGGAGCTGCGGGAAAACAGTTGGCCAAACGCATCGTAGATTTTCTCGGAGGAACGACCTATGCCTTGGATGGTGATTTCAAAAGGCTAGGGGAGGCTATTTTTCTGTGCGTTCCCCGTTCGGTCACGGTAGAGACAGAATTACATCTTGATGCCGAAGTAAGTCCCGAATTTTGGGAACCCATGTTGTGAGGAGGACAAGGACAATGTTAGAGGGTGAACGCTTGGTGGTGTTCGGAGCAGGAAATATGGGAAAGGCCCTGCTTAGTGGTGTTCTATCCGCAAAGCTGTTTCCTGAGGAACAGATCCTAGTTGTCGAGAAGCTGGAAGCAAAGCGGGCCGAAGTGGCACAACTGGGTATCCAGACTACCACTGATTTAGCCTTTGCCTGTTCCTTTGGGACGATCTTGGTCCTGGCGGTAAAACCAAAGGATATACCGGATCTTTTAGGGGAGCTGGCACCGTTGGTCAAGGAGGAGCAGCTGGTCATATCCATTGCTGCAGGAATCAGCATACAGATGCTAAAGAGTTGTCTACCAGCGGCCCTTGTGCGGGTAATGCCCAATACACCGGCTCTGATTGGACAGGGCATCAGTGCTATTGCCCCCGAACAATCGGTGACAAAAGAGGAACAACGGAAGGTGGCCAAGCTCCTTGGGGCTTTAGGCGAATGTGTCTTTGTTTCGGAAGACTTAATTGATGCGGTGACCGGACTTAGTGGTAGTGGGCCGGCCTATGTCTTTTTACTGATCGAGGCTTTGATTGAGGGTGGAGTTGCCGCAGGACTATCGCGCGATGTGGCCCGCAGACTTACATTACAGACCGTGATTGGTTCCGCCCGCCTTCTAGAGGAAACCGGGCAGCATCCTGGGGTGTTAAAGGATCAAGTTACTTCACCAGCTGGAACAACCGCGGCGGGCCTGCGGATACTTGAAGAACGGGGTTTTCGGTCTGCTCTTATCGAGGCTGTCTTAAGCGCCACCGCCCGCTCCAAAGAACTGGCCAGGGGAGATGGATAAAGGATGAAGACAATTGTCTACTGGACAGCAAGGTTAGTGCGCGTTTATCAAATACTGATTTTCATCAGGGTGCTTATCTCCTGGATACCTGTTGATAGAAACAACCGATTAATTGATGCTTTGTTTCAGCTTACTGAGCCGGTTCTTGCCCCTATTCGACGGATCATGCCAAGAACCGGTATGATTGACTTTTCCCCAGTGATTGCGTTGCTTATCCTTTCTTTTATTGAAAGGACTTTGTGGTATTCTTTGATGTAGGAGGGAGTTCATGCCACAGGATTTGGAGGCAAGAATTCGAGATCTTGCAGAACAGGCGTACAACAATAATAAGGCCATGGCTACGGGGTTTTTGGATCCGGCAGCCCAGGATGAGGCCGAGGCCGTAGCAAGAAGTATCCGAGGTATTGTGTACCGGTTTTTTGGAGGCTACCCGGGTGCGGAAAGGCAACGTTTAGTAGTCTATCCCGACTATCTTTCCGCGGATAGCTTCGATGAGCCCATCGGGGCAGTTGAGATTACCGGGAAGTGGGACGGGACGTTGACTCATCGGGATTTTTTAGGTTCGCTCACTGCCCTGGGCTTGAAAATTGATCGTTTGGGTGATTTGTTGCCCGGTCATAATAAGTGTCATGTATTGGTGGTGCCAGAAGTTGCGGACTTTATTACTCTTAACCTCACCCGGGTGGGTAGTTTCCCCGTTGAGGTGGTGCGGATTGATCCGGATATGCTGGATGTTGGTACCCAAAAGCTAAAAGAGATTAGAGGTACTGTGGCCTCCCTAAGACTTGATGCGGTGGCCAGCACCGGGTTTGGTGTGTCCCGCAGCAAGATGGCCAAAGAGATCAAGTCGGAAAGAGTCAAGGTGAACTGGCAGGTGGAAGATGATCCGGCCCAATCGATTAAGGAGAAAGATGTGATCTCCTACCGCGGTAAAGGTAGGGTTGTAGTAGAGGAGATTGGCGGAACCAGTCGCAAAGGACGGGTGCATCTGCGACTGATGCGAACGAGGTCATAACAGGTGTGTGGGAGGAGGTGAGTGGATGCTGACTCCAAAGGATATTCATGAGGCCAAATTCAAGCGAGTATTTCGGGGCTACGATGTTGAGATGGTTGATCAGTTTCTTGAACGAGTGGTTCTTGAATATAGTCAGGTTTATGAAGAGAACCAGAGATTGCGCACAAAGATATCGGAGCTTGAGCAACAGCTTGCCTCCTATAGTAGGCTTCAGGACTCTATTCAAGACATTCTTACCACTGCGAAGCTGAATGCCAAGGCCCTGCAGGAGTCTACCGAAAAGCAGGCGCGAAGCGTTCTGGAAAGTGCGCAGCTTGAGGCGGCGCAGATTCAGCGGGAGGCGGAGGCAAAGCTGGCGGAGCAGAAACTGGCACTAAAGCAGTTGATTGAAAAAGAACAGGTTTTTCGGTCCCAAATGGAGACCTATCTGTATAGCTTTTTAGAGCTTTTGCGTGGCGCCGAGGCACTGGCTGATTTTGACTCAAAGAAGCAGGCAGCAGCGGCAGCCGATGAGTGAACATTGCTTAGGGCTAGGGAAGCTGTTGCTTCCCTAGCTACTTCTATGCGATAGGAATGCAGATGACCTGGCCAGGTACAATCTGGGCCGGGTCTGTGATCTGGGGGTTAACGGTCAGGATTTCACTTACCGTAGTACCATAGTTGAAGGCAATTAGGTTTAGGTTATCACCCAATTGCACTGGATAGGGGTAACTATTAATCCCACAGCCTCCAGGGGGTAGGGGTGGCTGTTGAGGCATGCAGATAATCTGACCAGCGAAGATAAGGTTTGGATTCGTAATTTGCGGATTAATGGCTAAGATGTCCCCTACGGTGGTACCGTATCGCTGGGCGATGACAAACAGAGTGTCTCCTGCCCTAACGGCAAGGGAGAAGCTGTCACTAGGACAAGGGGGTGGAGCCGGTGGGGTAGCGGGCACGCAGATCACTTGTCCTGGGAAAATTAGGTCTGGATCGGTAATCTGGGGGTTAATGTTTAGAATCTGTGCTACCGTTGTTCCGTAGGTGATGGCGATACCAAAGAGGGTATCTCCCCGTTTGACAAGGTAAGCAAAGGTATTAGGTCCACATACCGGTGGTGGGGGAGGGGGAACGGTGATTCTTGCTGGTACGCAGATCACTTGGCCGGGGAAGATAATATTCGGATTTACAATCTGCGGATTGATAGCGAGAATTGCGGACACCGTGGTGCCGTAGCGTTGGGCGATGAAGAACAGGGTATCACCCTGGATGACCGCATAGGAAAAAGCGTTAGCCGGGCACATCACCGGCGCCGGAGGTGTTGCCGGTACGCAAATGACTTGGCCTTGTATAATGAAATTGGGATTGGTAATCTGGGGATTAAGGGCAACAATGGCTGCCACGGTGGTCCCATACCTTTGGGCGATGAAGAAAAGGGTGTCACCTAGTTGGATCGTGTACTGGAAACTGCCCGTTGGGCACGGTGCCGGTGGAAATGGGGGACGGGTTGGCACACAGATAAGCTCGCCGGGGAAGATTAAGTCCGGGTTTGTGATCTGCGGGTTAATGGCAAGAATCGCCGAGACGGTAGTCCCGTAGCGCTGGGCGATAAAAAATAGTGTATCTCCTCTCATTACCGGATAACTAAAAGAACCAGAAGGACATGGCATATGATCACTTCCTTTTAGAAAATGTCCTTGACTGTGCAGTATATTGTATTGAACGACAATCCCCGGGGTTCTAGGAAAACAATACTAGATTAGGTAGAACTTACTCTCAGATAGCCCGAGCTATTTGCGATGTTTGGAAGTAGGCATTGTAACGGGATTTGCTCTTGGGGCAAAAATGTGTTTACCCCAAGACGATCCCATGAATACGGCATTTTCGCATAGCAGAAAAATATGATCAG
>JALNWK010000021.1 GCA_023230925.1 Limnochordia bacterium | reverse complement strand
TGCAATCTTGGAAGATGAATGCTACAGCCAAAACGAGTTTCAGACCTTCTTGGATGCTTATACTGAGGTAAGCAAGTATATGAGCTACTACAATGAACGACGTAGACATGGTAGCCTAAACTATCAAAGCCCTCGACAGTATCACCAAGCATTCATGAGCAATTCTATAAGAAGGACAGCCATTGTAGCATAATGTCCGAATTTAGGGGGTCAGACCGGTACCGGTCCACTTGGTACAAAGCATTAGGAACATACTCTGTGCCTTTTCTGAACCACGAAGCACGATCTCCGTTAATGATGATCATCGTGTTTTCATCAACATCATAGTAAATGTAGATAAGGTCTCTGACCTTTTCCCATATTTGAACCATTTTTTTCAATGCATAGTCCTTACTATCCGGTGTTCGGGCTCCCATCCTTCATGGATAGTGGCGATTTACTCTGGCACACTCCGTTTTTTATCATTCTGCAGCGGTACGTGCAACGCACCCGTATCGTCTCAATAGTCGTTTCGACGAACTCCTTAACCTTGAATCTTTTACTATTGCGTCGTAAGAAAATGGCATTATTTATGGTCTTAAGACATGATTCCAACGCTATCCCGAGTGACTTGCGCAACACCTCCAGCAACGATAACTCCAGTTCTTGCAGGGAAATGTCGAACGGGGCAATAACGGAAATACAGTTGACTTGTGGTATGGCCTTTGACACATGGCGTATTCTGTTCATAATGTATCGGATGACGCGTTTACAAAAGTATGTATTGAATTCTAACGGAGGTGCTTGGTTGGGGTAAAAGAAAGGATCGAGAGGCTCAATCTCCAAATAGATGATTCTTCTTATCCCCTTATCTCCTACTAGATAGTATGCCTATCATCTAAACAAACAGCTTAATGTAACTCCATATGGTAGCCCTGCTAAGTAGTCTTACACCACATCGAAGTGACTGTATATCCGTATGATCATACAACATAATAATTGGCGACATCGATTTGCTTATATAGCTAGCCCCATTTGAGATCTCCTTCGAATTCCCCCTTGCGGAGGACACCCTTGTTTTCTGCTAGTGATTGATGTTATTACCCCCACAGCAGATTTGTAACACTACGTTACTACCCATCGGACGCGCCATGTAAACGCCCGCTGGTTTCATTTAACCAGCGGGCATTAGTAACCTATGATGCCGGAGTCTCGTTTACTTTAGGTCAACCTTCTTACCATTGACGGTGAGGTCAACCAGATCGTTAGCGGTGTCTATACTGACCTCGAATCTCCCCGGACCAACTTCATCAGCTACAGCTGTTGCACCGGTGACTGTAGCACCGGCAGCAACGTCGATGTCTATTACAGTAACAGGAACACACACCTGGACATTCCTTTGTTCATTCTTTTGTATAGCTTTACACCCGTCATCTTTACGGTCCGGCTTAATCGGGGGCTTTGGACGGCAAGGCTTACGACCGTCTACTGGAGAATAATGCATTATTCATCCTCCTCTTCATAATAATCATCATAGAAGACATCATCTACTTCAGCACCCTGTCCGTGTGGCTCTAGTGTCACTTTGACCTCCCCTAAGGGAGTCCGTATCACCCGACTTCTCCTATCGCCGTCTAGCTCAACATTCTCTGACAGGGCAATGACATTGTCAGTCCCGCTTGCTCCCGCCCCAATGCCGACAAACACTACCGGCACACAGACTTGTGTGTTGACCTGCTCATTGATCTGAACGGGCTTACAGGCGTGCCCCTTCGGGCCAAAATCACGTGGATGAGGCCAACAGAAACCCTCGAGTTTCTTACAGAACCTTAAATGTCTTAGATGATCTGCAACCAGAGTGCTATATCGGCCAATGTCCTCTATCTGTAGGCAAGCAAGTCTGGTTAGGCCCACATTGATCACCTCACTTATTCGGGCTGGAATTTGACCTATAACTATTAGTGTTTACGCTTTAGTCTATGTGTCAAAGAAGGGCTTTGTAATAATACGATGGACCCATCTTTTACTGATGGGTCCGGCCAAAAGCAAAACGCCCCCCAAAACAGTAGCTATGAATATGCTTGTCATGCGACTGTTCCTAGGGGCGTCTATGTTGTTACCTTACTCTACAATACTACCTCTCCATTTAGAATCTTGTTCGCTCCCTTGGGACAATCAAACTGCACCTGGATTTTTTTAGGAGCCACCACTTCAATATGAAAGCCATCTGCATCGTAGGACCATTGCACTTTGATCGAACCAAACGGTGTTGGCATCGTACCACGGCACCATTTCAGGTCTCCAGGATGAGGTTCAATGATTACTTCCGCGAATCCTGGTCTAGTTGGCCTTACGCCTAGAATATGGCTGCTTAGAAAATATGTCGGAGCCGAAGACCACGCATGACAGTGACTGCGGGTCATGCGGGGCTGATCCCGATGCCACATCTCCCAGAAAGTAGTAGCACCCATATCAATCATAAAGCCCCAGTCCCGCCGGATAATATCTATGAACTCATGGTCCTTTTGATCCTGCTTGAGGGCCTCCAACAGGAAGAATTGGAAAAAGGGGCTTCCTGAGCGAACAAAGCCTTCCGGTGGGTCGTAGATAATGCTCCGACACCTCTGTGCCCGATTTCCCTTTGCCACACCGGACAGGTAGGCCACCGTCTGGGTTTGCTGGCTGTAAACCAAACTCATGCGACCGTCTTGGCGCAGGCAATCGGTGTAAGCTTGTTTCGTATCATTCCAGAGATGGCGGTTAATGGCCTCATCTAGTACCTTGGCGAAGTCATTGAACTTCTTGGCACTTTCCTCATCAACCAGCCATGTAGCAAGTTCTGCAGCCTCTTGCAGGGCAATTACCGCCAGACAGTTCTGGTGAGTCACCACTCCCCTTGATGGGGTATCCATACCAGCCCAATCGAACATGTTCCACGCTCGAATATCTAGTAGACCATCGTCGTTTAGGAAGGTCTTAAGCCCGGAGACGTTCCTCTTTACAAAGTCTAGAAGCTTGGCGGCACCTTGAATATCCTTGGTAAATAAGTAGTATTCCCGGCAAGAACGCATCCACAAAAGACTCCACGCCGGCAGGATATTTGTCCAGTCGCTTGGCACATGGGATTCCACAATCTTTGATCGGTCTAGGCTTTGCCCGGCAAGCTCTAAACAACGGTACCATAGGCGCGGATCACCGTTGATCACCCAATCAACTAAGGCTTCGTTTCTAGCATCGCCCACCCAAAGAACCTGTTCGTAGCTCGGACAATCCACGTAAGTATCTTCACTACATAGTTCCAGAGTCCTAGCACCCACCTGCCAGATCCGATTCAACATGGCATCGGAACACTGAAAATCTCCGGTATTCCTTTGGGGATAGGTGTTATGTAACACCTCAAGGGCCCTAATCCGCAAGGGACGGTGTAAATTGCGGATCGTGACATAGCTATAGCGAAATCCTCTACGAATAAAGGCTTGATATGTTTGTCTTCCCTCGTGACAGATGTAACGAAAACTGTTATTCATCCCCTCGGCAAGATTATATCGGCCATCGGGCTGAATGAATTCAAAGTTATGGAAGTCCAAGATCGCACCTTCCGGGGCTTCTATGTCAAACCGCTGGAAACCCACAACTTCATCACCATAGTCCACCAAGATCCGAATATCCTTACCTTCAATAGGATGAACCGTAGTCCACTGGTGATTACTCGTAAGTAGCGAATCTAGATCCTCGACCAATACCGGCTCTTCACTAGGTTCATCTGTGTAGGATTGTGCATAGACATTAACCGGCGGTAAAGCCTCGGAGTCAATCTCCTTAAAGAAGGCCTGTTCAATAAGCCAGTCAACATCGTCCAATCCCCATACCCTCTCGGCAGCTGTCTTGGTAGCCTCAGCAACCAACGGTGCGCATACAATCAAAGACTCATCTACATGGTTCTCGGCAACTTTCTGCTGGTTCTCGTTTAGCGGGAAGGGGCCCACCATCGCCCAAGGACTACCGCCATCCTCTCCCCTACAAGCAAATCGAAGCTCGGTACCACATCTTACACACAGACAAAGGTCAACCCCGTGCCTGCCCCCCTCATAAGGTAGTAGAATCTTGTTCCATCCACCTTTGAGAAAGACCCGTTCTCCCCGGACAACCTCCCCATTAATCTTGTAGATGTCGGACTCGTAATTAGGCCGAAGGAACTCAGCTTCAGTATTATCCATGGCCCAAACTTGCGTAAACACATAGGCATGGCAAAGCAGATGATTAGATGTATAGTCATGGGGAACAACATAGGGTTTGGGGAAAATGGTCCAGACATGCTGAACAGAGGAGACGGCCTCTGCTTTCACAATTCTTTTTGGTACAACCGAATTCAGAGTGAGAAAGGGAATATCCCGTGGTTCTAGAACCACACTATTCTCCAGGGCTCTTGTTTGGTCTGCCTGCTTCCAGCTGGTATCATCGTAATGTGGGCTACGCCATCCGTCATCCTGCCTAGCATCGTATTGCTCTTCAAAGGGCTGTTGACAACTGATCCTAGGTGTATTTGCTCTAAAGGCTGGATCAATCGAAACCTTCCATGTCCTGTCGGTGGCGATTGTACCTTGATCTGTCTCTAGCTGAGCAAGAAGACCCGGTTCTTGATGAATATGTTGGAAGTTGCCGTATATAGGATCATGTACTAATACGGCAATGCAGTTCTCCCCGGGACATAGGTAGGGGCTTAGATCATAGGTGTCGTACCTAAGATAATTGGGCCATGCCCGCACCGGCCCTTGCCCTACATATTCGCCATTAACGTACAAGGCATACCGACTTTGAGCGGTAATATGTAGAAGAGCCTTCTTCCCCGCTTGGAATTTCCTCCGAAACCGCAGATAGTTGTTCCTGCTAGATAACGCTTCCTTAGTCCAAATCCAATGACCAACCCAGTTCATTCTAACACTCCTTCAATAGTCTCTACACACTCTATATTCCAGGAATTCGATTCCGATCCTGCTGTCCAAACTGTCCTGGGGTAACCCCGAAGACCGCCTTGTAGCCTCGATGAAATGAACGTTCATCACTGTATCCCACTTGAAAGGCCACCTCACCAATACTGCTTTTAGGATCAAAAAGGAGCTAAGCTCCCTGACTCACTCTTACACTCTCATGTTTACCGATTGAAATGCTCGTTACTCCAACCATACAGCTTGACCAACTCCGATAAACCCCTATCCCCCCCATCGTCATGGAATCTCTCAAGAGCGGTCCAGATGAAGGTGTCATAGTCCACCACCGGCTATTCTCTGACCCGTCCTTGTACCTCTACAATTAGAAGCAACAGCTGTCCCCTGAACTTCAATTGATAGTCTTCGTTTTTATTATTATACTCTCCATGCATGTTATTGGGTATGTTGACGTTCTCGTTAGAACGGTATTTCTGGCAGAGTCCCGGGTATTTAGGGTGGTGCAAGAACTTAACCACCGAGGCTGGACTTATTAGGATTCAGAAAACCGATGAGCAAATATGCAAAACTACAGATAAGGGGCCTAGTCAGCTCTCCTTGTCTGGCTTCATGCCCCACCTTCTGATACAACCACAACCTCATGGCCTTAGAGACCTGAACGGAACGACTAGTTCCTCGAAGAGGAAATCTAGCGGAAAGACACATTCGTCCTACCATGGTTTCTTTGTATTTCGCTATATCACATGGCCCATAGCGAAACAATACAATATCTCAAAACATGATAGAGGTGTACGACACTAGTATAGGAGACTCTCTGCTTTGGATGGGGAATCTCCTCACAAACGCATTCAAAGCCTCTTTACCTACTTTTCCAGCTCTTAGTGTATTAGACCAACAGACCCAACAAAGACTAGCCAGCATGTTCAAAGCTTCAATTTAATTGTATCAGTGGTGATATCGGTAAACGAGGGCTAGATATGCTACGATAAGGACAGCTAATGATATTCCCCCCAAGACCTGCCAAACACGCGGTTTGGAGGAAACAATGCGGAACTAACCAAGGTGGTTTCTTCTTAGGAGAAGCTAAGGATTCAAGCAGTTGCACCGGATAACAGAAATAGAAGACTAGCTACCTGCAATTTTGTCACAGGTAGGGGCTACATGGTAGGAACAGCCCCTACTAGGCCGTCTGGTGAGAGCTGATCACGGAATAAGGTGGTGCCCGCGGGTGCTTTTCACATCTCTCAAGCTAAGTACCAACATTACCCCCATCGCCACGATAAGAGGAGTTGCCGATATACCCAAGACCTTGTCAAAACCAAGGGTCCCTGCGGCCAAAGCTACCAAAGGCATGCATATTGCCACAGTCACTGTTCCTACACTAATTGCCAGTGCCGTGGCCTGTCCGGACCCTGATACGCCTAAAAGATTGATAATCCCTGGACCAATCCCAGATAGACATAATGCAGCTAACCCAATTACGAATGTAGATGATGCAAAACTTGGGCAAAGGCCAACTGAGAAAAGTAGGCTAATAGCCACTGTTCCTAAGACCAGTATCTGGGCGCTAATTGAAACACGTCCTGCAAAAATACCGGATAATACACGCCCAATGATCATGCCAATCCAGAATACTGTCAGGGCATAGTGGCCTTGGTTACTGTTAAAAACAAAGGACATATACCTGCCAATCCAGATGTTTAGGGCCCCCTCGGTAATGGAATAGGTGGAAAAGCCGGCTACCAGTGCCCAATATCTAGGCGTTAGCGACTTTTTGGATAGGGACACTTGGGCAAGGGGAACCTGGGCAAAGTGCCTGCCAATTAAGAGGACACTAGCAACAACTATAAGCCCAGCCACAATCCGGTAGGGTACTTGCCAACCATAACCTTTTACCAGCAGGGTTCCGCTAAGCATTGGGCCCACCACAAGGCCAAAGGCAAAGGCTCCATAAAACCAGTTTAGGTATTTGGCTCCCCTATCACCGTATGTATGGTTAATGTATCCAATGGGACCATTCAATAGCACACCGTAGGTAAGGCCAACTAATACATATGATATCGATGCTGCTAAGAAGGACGTTGCAGCACTGAACAACAATAGGCTTAACGCCTGGACAGTCAGAGCAACCCGCAGGGTACGCCCCATACCGAACCTACTAGCGATTGTTAGTGCTAGAAGTATACCCGGTATGGACGCTAGGTAAAATAGGGAAGCTAACGTTCCGATTTTTACCTCATCCACCATAAAGCAAGCCATGAACTCGCTAACACAAGTGCCGTAAAGACCAATGATGAGACC
Source organism: Limnochordia bacterium (assembly GCA_023230925.1). Classification (NCBI taxonomy): domain Bacteria; kingdom Bacillati; phylum Bacillota; class Limnochordia; species Limnochordia bacterium. The sequence goes on along the minus strand of JALNWK010000021.1, from coordinate 43,813 downwards.
CTCTAATGCTCCCACAAGAATCACAAACAAGGTAGCAGCAGATGATTTTTCAGCAGACATTAGAATTCTCTCCTCCGAAATGCAGTAACGGCATACTAACCCCCACGGTCAATCTAAGAACAGCTTGTCTATTCAAAATTAAGATGTGATACTGAACGAAAGTGGCAGAAATGATCTGCAAAGGACTGAACCATCATCGATGACAGACTTGCTCTATATTAACAGGATCGATTGTGAAAAGCAAGGGCCAGATATGGCGTGTCTAACTAACTGACGTTTTGTTTTCATTCCTCGTGGAAGATAGCTCTACAGAGAGCTAGAGGATTACCTGATTCATTCTCTTTACTAAAGATATTATCGGGCATCAGTGGGGCTGTGCCCCACTGATGCTACCGACTCATAAATTCGCTCAAAACCAGTCTAGATATCCGCTACCCGACCCATTTGCTTGCATTAGCAAGCAACAGAGCCCGGGTCAGCTGGTACCAGCTGCCATCCTTGGGATAATCATCGTAGGCCTTAAACAAAGCAAGGTTGCAGTCATCGGGGGAAATTTGCAGGGTCTGGAGTAACGCATAGTCATTCAAAGACTCGGCAAATACTTCCCAGCGAATAGAGCTCACCGGACCATCATCCCCTGGGTAGACCACAAAGGTATCCCCATAGGCCCAGCCTGGCCACGCCTCTGCATCTAAGACCTTGTAGGGATCGATCAACTGGGTTGTGGCCCTTTTGTACCAATAGTTGTAGCCCCAGTGGAGAAATCCTAGGGATTCAAACCGATAAAACAGCCAGCCAGCCCCGCGGATCTTAGCCAAGGGTGTATCCACCAGTCTGTTAAGAAACTCACCCCGGGGCCCGCAACAAAAGTAGTCCCACCGGGGGATACCAGCTTCGTAGAACTGCTTTGATGTACGAACACTAGCCACGGGAATATCTGTCAAACCAGACGCGGCAAAGGATAGTTCGCTTAAGGCGTCCATGACCTTCATCCACGGGGCCAGTTCTGCAAGAATCATCCGCGCCTTGCGGTAATTTGCCAGATGGACCTCGCCGTGGGGCTCATCGGATAGATGAAAGAAGGAAGTCTCCATTAGTCCTTCTGCATTCAGAAAGTCCTTGAAGCTAGGTAGGAATTGGGCCAGAAAGCCCTTATACACTTCTGAATCTGCGGGTGTCTCGGGAGGCCAGAGCAGGCGTCCCTCATATTCCCCATCATAGTTCTCATAGATCCGAATCCCATACTCTACTCCCCACTGGGAGAACAGGTGGGTCCATTCAAAATACTCCGTACCACAATCCTGCGCCAGCTTTACCCACCGTTTAACATCGCTCCAATCAAATTCGTAGCTTTCACCGTTTCGACGAATACGTAGTAACTGGGTGGGACGTTTGACTCCATCGGTCGGGGGAGTAAATAAAGGTGTATGAAGCACATTGGTACCGTGCTCAGCTAGATCCAGGATATAGGGTTTGACGACCTCCCAAAATCCTTCATCAAAGGGTTCTACTCCATACCAATCACATAGGGCATCGGTGTAAAACCAATGGGTAACGGGGAAATCCCTCCGTGGTTCCAGGACCACCGGGTAAACAAATACATCGGCCTCTAGAGTATACTCTTGGCCGTCACTTACCCGGAAGATGAATTCAACCCGATGCACCCCCACAGGGCAATCTTGGGAAGTCTTTACTGAAACCCAGTAGGTCATTGTCTCATTGCGCACCAAAGTAGCCTTAGTATCAGTGAATAACGGATCAGGCACGAAACCGGGAATCTGCCCGAATCCATCGAGTTGGTCTTCGTTAGTCTCCGTATTAAAATGGGGAACCGGTACGTGACCTACCCGGCGCACCGCAACATCTAGGGCATCAGAGCAACACTCCACCTCTACTTCTAGGTTCTCCGAGGACGAATTCCTAATACAAACTTGAAAGGAACCCCGGTCATTGCGACCCAAATCAAGCCGCGTATAGCGGTTAGGCATCGGTTTAGAGCTTTTAAACACCCGTTCTAGCGAACTAGTCATCCAGCAGCTAATCAATCTAACCATCCTTCCATAAGAATCCTTAGGTCATCTTGCAGGTTATGTTCTACTCCAAAGGGGGAATCCCCGCCCGATTTACCAAGAGGATCGGATTGGATAAGTGTTATACCAAGACACAAGCAGCACGGGGATGGACACCGTGCTAGTCTTCCTATATGGCCTTGTTTCTTCCCTGTTGTTGTCTGAATCTGCCCGGGGTCACTCCATAGACCGCCTTAAAGGCCCGCCGAAAGGAACGTTCGTCACTGTAGCCTACCTGGGAGGCAATCTGGCCAATACTGTTATTCGGATCGAAAAGCAGCCTAGCCCCCCGGCTCATTCGCACATTACGAATGTATTCGCTGCAGGATTGTCCCATCAGGCTGGAGAACACACGGCTAAAATGTTCATTACTCCACCCGCACCGATTAGCAAGCTCAGGTACATCCCAGCTGTTGCCCACATCTTGGTGAAACTCCTCAAGGACATTCCACACCCGAATGAACTTATCATAATCAACCACTGGTTTTTCCGCTACCTGTCGGCTAATTTCCACGCTTAACAGGAGGAGAAGTCCCCTTAGCTTCAAACGATAGTTCTCTTTTCTGGTCTCATACTCCTCGTGCATCATCAATGCGATCCGGGAGATCTCATCACTGGAACGATGGCTTTGGCACTCCCCGGGCCTTTGGGCGTTGGAGAATAGACAGATGAATTGAATTGCCTCAGCTGGGCTCATTAAGCCCCACAACACCGTTGGACTAAACAGGGTATTCATTACTAAACTGGGCTCGGACACCCCATAGGAGTGGGGCAGATAGGGGCGAATCAAAAGCAGATCCCCCGGTGCGATCTCGATTGCCGAGTTTCCATAGTAGTGGCCTTGCCCCTGAGTACAATAACGATCTCATAGAACTCATGGGAATGTTGCCCCACATCCCGCATATGTTCAAACCACATCGGAACAATGGGTTCTTCCTGTAAGAAACTCAATCGATAAAAACGCATGAACTCATCTGCCTTCCCGTAGTTGCCCAAGCCCACTTTGCTCTTTCTCGGTTAGAACCTTGACGTCGTAGCCTTCTAAGCGAACGGTGCCAGCAACTTCCTTGTCAGAGAGCAAATCCACAAAGGAGCCCTCATTCAGCACCACTTCATGGGCAAGGGATGTAAAGTTCATCAAGAAAACATAATCGGTCTTCCCGTCGGTACGTAGCTGTGCGCTAACCCCTTGGGGCAAAGTCGTATTAAGGGTTTGTTTTGGCTTAACCTGTTGAATAATCCCCGTGTAGAAATCGCGCAGGAATCGATCCTCTAAGCGGCAAGCCATATAGTAGGCACTTCCTTTTCCGAACTGGTTTACTGTCAAAGCCGGTCGGCCCGCATAAAAGTCCTCCTTGTATGTACCTAGGACTTGGCTTGTCTCTGCGTGGATCAGCTCACAAAAGGTCTTTACTTCATACTCACCCTCAAGCCCAAGACTGTTGCTCGGCAGCATGGTGAGGTAATTCACATCGTGATCGTGGAGGGAGTCGATCTCCTCGGACCAAATCCCCAATAGCTTGCGCAATGGTCCAGGGAACCCCCCAAGGAAGCACAGGTCGTGTTCATCCACCATCCCAGTGATGTAGGTGGCTACAAATACGCCTCCTTGGGCCACAAATTCCTCTATGCGTGTGGCAACATGTGGGCGCACCATATACAGCATGGGCGCGATGAGGATCTTGTAGTCGGTGAAATCGCAATCCATGTTAATCACATCGACGGGGATCCCCTGCTGCCAAAACACACCATAGTGTCTCTGACATGTTAACTCATAGTCCTTCCGCCATTCGTTGAATCCCTGGGCTTCAGTAATAGCCCAGCGGTTCTCCGTATCATAGATTATGGCCACATCCGGACGCACCGTGGTCCCGCACAAGGGGGCCAGCTTGGCAAGGGCCTCGCCTACCTGGGCAACGTCTCCAAAGACACGGGTATGTTCGGAGCCACAATGATCTACCACTGCGCCGTGGAATTTCTCACTGCTGCCCCTGCTTTTCCGCCATTGGAAATACTGTACCGTATCCGAACCGTGGGCTACAGCTTGCAAAGATGAAAGCAAATGCATCCCAGGCCGCTTAGTTTTTGCCACCCGTTGCCAATTGGTCCGACAGGGGGTGCTTTCCATAAGCATAAAGGGCTGACCACCCTTGAGGCACCGGTTCAGATCATGGGCAAAGGCAGTATTCCGGGCAGTCACCCAATCCGGTTGTTCACTGTGCCATCTAGGATAGCTATCCCAGGAAACCACATCGACTTCCTTGGCAAAGGGCCAATAATCAAGTCCCGGCCAGGTCCCCATGAAGTTTGCCGTCACCGGCACATGGGGGGTCAGTTTACGTAAAGGAGCAATTTCATTTTTGAAAAACTGGATGGTCTGATGGGTTACAAAGCGCTTCCAGTCCAGGACCAGTCCATGGGTCATCCGCTCACCATGGGGAGCCGGGGACTCGATCTGGGACCAATCGGTATAGGTATGGCTCCAGAAGCTAGCCCACCAAGCTAAGTTAAGCTTATCCAGATCCTCATCGTACCTTTCCCGCAACCAAGAACGAAAGGCCTCCTGGCACAGGGGACAATGACACTCACCACCGCCGCCGTACTCATTAGACACATGCCACAGCACAAGGCCTGGATGATCTTTGTAACGCTCTGCTAGCTTAGTATTAATCAATTGCACTTTCTCCCGGTAGATGGGGGATGTGGGACAATGGTTATGTCTTTCCCCATGGAGAATCCGCACCCGATCTGCACCAACCCGGAGCACCTCGGGATACTTCTGAGACATCCAGGCAGGTCTAGCGGCACTGGGTGTGGCTAGGATCGTGTACACCCCGTTCTCATAAAGCCTGTTCATGACCTGATCCAACCAATTGAACTTATACTGCCCTTCTTCAGGCTCCAGAGCGGTCCAGGCAAAGATACCCACTGACATTACATTGCAGCCCGCCAGCTTCATCAAGCGGACGTCCTCTTCAAGAACCTGTGGATCATGGAGCCATTGATCCGGGTTGTAATCAGCGCCATGCCACATTTGGGGTAGTTTGGGATTAATGGGACCGTATTTAGTTGCCTTACTCAACGTTCTTACCTCCCAGGGTAGCGTGATAGAACCACATTCTAGGAATTCATCCCTGATTCCTGCCGCCCTTTCTACTGTTGTTTTGGTGATACCAGCACTTGAAAATCTCCCCGGTAATAAGCTCAATCTCCAACTGGCGGGGTTTTTCGCCCATAGTCCGTCCCCCCTGCCAGCGAGGCGTCCAAAAGAGCTCATCACCAGTCAAAGGGATACAGTCCCTAAAACCGAATCCTGGGATCGTTTGACCACTCTCATTAAGGATGCGCACCCGCACCCTGCCGTAGGAAGTCTTCACATTAATACGCAGATCATCCCCCAAAATGCGCAGGGGACGGGTCCTCAAAATACCCCTCCCTGCGGGTGTGCCATCCAAACGCATCGTATGCAACATCAAAGCCGCATCGACAAGGTCTTGGTTTTGAAAGTGTTCCGCCTTTGACCCCCCCGGAGTAAAAACGAATCTGATGGTGTTCATCAACCAGCATGGAACTGACATAAACACAGCTACCACCGTGCTCGCCCAGCTCATTAGTGCCGATAAAAAAGCCCGGTTAAAGCGTAGACCATCGTAACTATAGGTGAGGGCACACTCAATTTTTCCATTGCGAAGAGCATTGGTAAAGGGATCGCAGTAGATAGGTCTGTCTGTAGGGATTGAACTCGGCAACGCATAAACTCATGGGCTATCCTCCACTGTTTCCCATCGGCGGAAACGGCCAGGGCCCGGTATCCTGGTGCATGGACCCCTGGAGATAGGTTAATTAAGTACTTAAACCGCTGGGTGGGGTCTGGATCATATGGATCATAGTAGACCGGTGCCCCATCAATAACTAGTTTGGTCCCAAAGACCTGGTTCGGAGCAAACCTTGGACGATCTAGCACGACCTCGTTACGCAAATCAGGCTTCGTCCAATGAATGTCATCGGTATTCTCGGCAAAACATAGTACCTGTACCCTTGGCTTGAGGCCCTTCCATTTACTAAGGTCGATAAGATCCGGCGGGCTAACTACTGCGCCATATAAACCGATATACTCACCCGTCTCAGGCACACGTACCACCAAGGGGAAATTCCAAGTGCCCTCGGTCAGTTCCTCCTCCAATGTTGCCTCGGGTACGTACCGGGGTGTACCTAGACGTCTTGTGAGATTGTGATAGGACATCAAATTCCAGTCTTCGAAAAAGCCAATATAGCCCATGGAAAACTTCCTCTCCCCTGCATAATCCAAACATATTCTACCCATACTAACCTTTAGGGCTTTGTACACCAAGGCAGGGGGCAAAAGCCCCCCCTTCGCCGCCAATTATCTAAGAAGGCATTGATTCTCCTGGTCATCTCTTCTGCAGCCATCCCTGCGGGTTTGAGTCCATGCCAAGCAACGGAGGTCTCCCGCTGGATCACCTTTAACACATCGGGACAGTAGGGCATCGACAGCGAATTCATCACCGCATCAAGAACCAACCCCGAATTGGCGGTGTATTGCCTGTAGTAGTCCTGCCAAGCATCAAAGGCACTTAGCCGAGAAGGAAGTCGTCCGCTGAACCGAGCCAACTCCTCCATACCCTCATGGGAGGCACATTCCTTAATGAAATCCCAGGCTAGGTCCTTATGAGGGCTATCCTTAAAGACCACAAGACCAGGCCCTAACATGACATGGGTCGCTGGAATTCCCACATCACGCCCTGGCATGGGGACAACACCATTTCTAGAAGGCCTCTTCCCCAAAGCCGGTGGCCATCGCTGCTATATTACTCATGATAGCCAGTGAACCGGTGGTAACACCATAGGTATGATTTAAGGCCGTCAGCCACTCCAAGGCCTCGATGGCCTCGGGCTCATGAAGTAAGCTTTCGGTATGGTCCTCATTGAAGAGCCGAGCTCCATTGCTGTACAACCAAGTACCAAAGGACGGCTCCCACCCGTTATCAATACCATAACCAAACTGGTCGATCCCCTCGGCGGCGTTACTGATCGTAAGTTTCCGGGCATTCCACAGGAAAGTGTCAGTGCAACAGACTATTCAAGAGATAGACACTCCGTATCTAACCCTGGACGGGCATGGAGAAAAAAGCCGCCAAACCCGGCTTCCTTGAAAGCTTCAATCTGTTCTTCTAGCCGTGTTTCATCAAGCTTGTCATTAAGTGCCCAAAAGGATGCCGGACGATATTCTTTGCCTTGATCTGCGAACTGCTCATCCAACCACACAGAACCCACTCTCCTAGACTACCGTGTTTGCGTTCTAAGTACGTCTTGCCGTTCCTGTGATGCTAGTTTAATCCTAACATCCTCCCTAGGTAAAAACGAGGACCCTTTATGGTAATCCTCTCAAAGGTTTAGCTGACCGAAAACCGCCTTGCACTTACCTAATCTCTTTCTCTGCGCAATTTTGGGTTGTTCCGGTTCTTCACTCTTCGACCATGGGGGTAAAGGACACTTATCTGGCCTGCGCGGACACTCCATGATATCCATAGGCTACAGTCCTTTTGTGGGTGAGCAATAGAAAGGACCGGACTAAGCTAACCTAATCCAGTCCCTTACCGTGGTGATGATCTTGTTCAACTGGTATGTCTGTTCTTGATCTGTAGAAGCTGGTTTTGCTCATTCTTGTTGAGATAACGCCATTCCCCAAGGCTTAAGTCACCTAACTCCAGGGGACCAAAGGTAATCCGCTTTAAGTATACAACCCGATGTTTGATGGATAGGCACATTCTTTTGATCTGTCTTTTTCGGCCCTCACGCAGGGTAATTCTAAGCAAAGTAGTGGAGCTTGTCTGACCTACGGTCTCCACTTCCGCCGGAGAGGTCCAGCCATCGGTCAGTCGGACACCCTTTCGCAATCTTGCTAGCCGCGGAGGTGAGGGACTACCCTCTACCTCCGCTAAGTAAGTCTTCTCTACTCCATAGCGGGGATGTAGCAATATATTGGCCAGGGACCCGTCGTTTGTGAGGAGCAGCAGTCCCTCACTATCTAGGTCTAGACGACCAACAGGAAACACCCGAACCGGCACACCATCCAAAAGCTCCATAATGGTCGGCTTTCTCGGATCTGTAGCCGCGGTAAGATATCCCGCTGGTTTGTGCAGCATCAAGTAACGATAATCCGGTAGTTTCTTGATCTGCTTCCCATCAACCATAATGGAATCCCGATCTGGATCTGCCTTGGCACCAAGTTCCACTACCCGGTTATTTACTTGCACTCGCCCTTGGCTGATCAGTTCCTCACAGGACCTACGAGACCCATACCCCGCTTGGGCAAGAATCTTCTGAACTCGTTCTTCCATGTGTGATCACTCCTGGCTCTATTCTACAGGATCCCTTTCCTTCCTGCATTAGTCTGTAGAACAAAGATACACGAAATACATGGAAGATGGGATAGGATACTTACCCATAATAAGCTGGGGCTTGACTGCTATACCTAATTTGGTACACTGTGACCAAGAAGGATAATGAGGGAGTGGAAGTAATGAATATAGGTGTAATCAGTGATACTCATGGAAGTGTAGAAGCCTGGGAACGTGCGATGAACACCGTATTTTCCCATACGGAGATGATCTTACACGCCGGAGATGTTCTCTATCATGGAGCCCGGAATCCTTTGCCGGGAGGCTATGCCACATCCTGTTTGGCCGAGAGGTTGAACGAATGTCAGATCCCGATCGTAATTGCCCGAGGTAATTGCGATAGCGAGGTGGACCAAGTCGTGATCGAGATCCCGATGCAAGCCCCCTTTGCATTAGTGGAAGCTCCCTGGGGCAGACTACTGCTAACCCACGGCCACCGGTATGACTCCACAGTCGTCCGGGATTTGGCGAAGAAATATCGGGTTCGCGTTTGGATCAGCGGACATACCCATATACCATTGCTAGAAGAGCGGGGCGGAACGATCTTTCTTAACCCAGGCAGTCCTTCCCTGCCCAAAGGGGCTAAGGCCTGTCCCACTGTGGGACTGATCACCAACGACCGTGTCAGCTTGGTTGAACTGGCGACAGGGACAACCCTACACGCGATCAGTCTGTCTCCTCAGACTTAATGCAGTAATGGTTTAGCAAATACGCCTGCTAACCCCGTGCGGCTCACCCGAGATTCAATGTCCCCTATGTGAGTGGTATATAACCCTAGTTGCTGCATCCGGGCGAAGTAGATACTGCCCGAAAAAGTAAATCGCACCTTGCCTGGGTTTTCATTTTGCGTAACCCTGTTGGATTCGTAGATGAAGTCTCCACAGGCTAATTCCAAAGGTAGGACGATGGGCGGCATATCCAAAACCGTTCGTGCCGCATTATGTCCTGCGAGATAGCCCGTAAGGATCCCTTCGGTGTGGCCCACTAACAGCCCGAGTTTTTCCCCGGCGGCATAGAGATTATCCAAGCCCACAACCTGCAGGTTTGCCTGATGGGGTGTAATCACACTTAATCGTACTGAGTTGCCCCGACCTCCCGCATAGGGATCAGCATACCGGGCCGCTTGAAACCCGGGTACCTGCCGCATCAACTCCAAGGGAAAGTAGGGAGTCATTACCTTTACTTTCCCCGTGTCTAGTAAGATCAAATTGTTGGCATACTCCGGTAGTGCGTACTGCTGACATGCTTTAATGTCCAAGACATCCCCATGGGTCATGTATTTAGGAACGGGAATCACTAAGTACCCGGTACTCTCCAACCGGTCCACTAGCCACCTCCCTAAGGTCTCCTTAGCTAACTCACAGGAGCCAGAAAGTCCGCTGAAGTCGCCACTTATGTCCTTAACCCCGGCCTTGGCACTAATGCTAACCCGAGCTCCGAAACTTGGGCAGCGAAATACACACATCACACAACCGGCGCCATACCTGAGGCAGTTGCCCATGGGACCCGCAGAACCAGTAGCATCTACGAAGACATCGCCGTCGATGATTTCCCCTTCCTCAAGTACCACAGATACCACCCGGCGTCCGGCAACCACCGTATCCACCACCCTGCTCTCTAGCAGGATATCAATACCGATTTCCTTTAAGTGCCCCCTGACCTCCGGTTCAATGTGATCTACATCATACAAGCTTGCATGTCGGTGTCCTGGAAAGTCAATGTTGCAGTGCAAAAGACAGCTTTCTATCACCTGCAAGAAGTCCTCTGCCCCTAGAAAGCGCAACTCCTCCCAGGCGGTAAGCCTACCATTATTCTTAATGATGCCCCCAACAAGTCCACTGCCTAAAAGAAGGTTTGTCCGCTCTAGCAAAGTCACCCTTACCCCTGCCCGCCTTGCCGCCACCGCCGCGGCACACCCGGCAAAGCCGCCTCCCACCACCACTACATGGGGCCTAGTTACCACCCGACGCATCTAACCCCCCCTTAACACAATGCCCATATGATATTGTATGCCTGGAGGATCGGAGATGATACCGGCCCTTGCTTTAGAGCTATAGGATGTTTTGCTTGAACCAAGGGAGCGCTTCCCCGGAGGGTTCCCGTTTCGCTCCCTCTAATCCTTACCTAAGGGCATAAGAACGGTCTACTGGTAGACCCGGGAGGAAATGAGCCGCCAGACGATGACCGTCAGGGCTTGTTCCGCAGAGTGGTCGTTGTACCACCCTTGTTAGTAATCTGATCTAGCACCTCGGGCACTAGATCCAAGATGCGATCAAAAATGACTTCCTTGCTGATGGGCAGTAGCCGCACCACTCCTGCACTGAGAACCAGAAACGCCACAGGATGCAGGGAAATCCCCGCTCCACTACCTCCACCGAAAGGATGGGGAGCCTTGGAAGCATTTGCGGTGGGCTTATCTGCGGTATCCGAGGTAAACTCAGTGCCTCCAGCGGCAAACCCAAAACTGACCCTTGAAACAGGGATAATCACCGATCCGTCAGCGGTCTCCACCGGGTCACCTAGTATGGTATTTACATCCACCATAGTCTTAATACTATCCATGGCAGTCTTCATGATACCTTCTATGGGGTGCTGAGAGTTTCCGTCCATATCCAATTAGCCCCTTTCCGAAACAGTGCCTTGACCAAATTAGCCAGTGCTACTAGTATAATATGGCCTGGAACCAAGCGAAATATGCAGTCAAGGTCCATCGTGAACTGAGGATCAGTAAACTCCGCAGTAACACAAATCCTTGGATCAATGGCTTTGGAATGGTCTATTAAGTAACCCTTCAGCCCGGCCCCCAAAGCAGCAAACACCGCATAGGAATACGCCGTATAAGCAGCATCATTGAGTCCGATCACAAGCTCAAGATCAAAAGAGGTTAGGTGCTCGGGGGATTTCCTAAACAGTTCCTTGGAAAGAGCTTTGGCTTGTTCCAGACTTGAACTTTGACTAGGAGGTAGTCCAGTTAACATCATGTAACCGATGTTGATTAGAGTACGCTGTCCCAAGATGCGGGTTAGATGTTTTACAAATACAGTACGTATTTCCCGGATTCTACCCACCACGGTGTCCACACTTCTGTCCAATGCCCAATGGACAGCATCCTCTAGATCCATCCGCTTCTGGTATGTAACTTTGCCAATATGCAAGAAACCTAGGGAAATACCAAAGTAAAGGTCCGCGTTAACACTAGCAAAAAAAACGTGAACCATCACAGGAGCGCACAATACCAAAATCAATAGGCCCAGTACAATATAGACTACCAAACATCTCACCCTACCCTATTTTAACCAAGTTGGCAGTCTCTACTCCACCTGTGGAAGAGATTCTAGACTATCTAGACCGAAGCTTTCGAGAAACAACAGGGTAGTTCCGTACATTAAGGGGCGTCCAATGGTCTTTTTGCGGCCAACCTCCTCGATTAGGCCCCGGTCCATAAGGGTTTTAATCGCGCTGTCCGCCCGCACCCCCCGGATGTCCTCGATCTCCGCCCGGGTAATGGGCTGCTTGTAGGCAATAATACTTAAGGTTTCTATGGCCGCATCACTCAACCTAGTCTCCGCCTGTCGACCAAGCTCCAGCAGGATCTCTTCGTACTCCGCCTTTGTTCGTAGCTGGTAACCCCCAGCATGTCGGAATAAGGCAACACCCCGTTGGGACGAAGCCAGTGATCGTTCAAGATCCAGGACTAATTCTTCAACTTCTACTGGCTCGATGCTCAGTAAACGGGCTAGGGTATCTAGGCTTACCGGCGCCATGGAGGCAAAAAGGATTGCCTCTAGGGCCCCTTTGAGTCTGTCCGTCATGATCGTTCCCCCCTTTGGGAAGCCAGTTCAATTTGGATCTCACCAAAGGGTTCCGCCTGATCCAATTGGATGCGTCCCCGGTCGGTAAGCTCAAGCAAAGCTAGGAATAAGCCAAGCTTTTCCCAAGGGTCCCTCTTTGGACCGGCTAAGCTGGAAAAGGAGGTGCTCCCTACTTTCCTCACTCGCCGATACACTTCAATAATCCTGCGACCCAAATCTATTTTACCCCTCAAAGGCTGCAAGACTTGGTTCCGTTCTGCTTGGGACCGCTGTGCTTCCTTGAAAGACTCCACTAGACAACTTAGATCAAGTCCTGTAACTGGCTCGGGGCCGGATTTGGGAATTGTGGCTTTGGGGCGGGCAAAGGTACCAGCCACCCGGATGGCCACCTCCCGTAGTCGCATCGCCAGCACCTTAAACTTGCGGTATTCCAGTAATCGCTCTAAAAGGATCTGTTTTTCCTCTTCTTCATCCACGAGATCCTGGGTATCTATAACCGGGGGGCTAGGCAGCAAGGCCGCCGCTTTGATCTGAAACAAAGTGACCGCATAGCTTAGAAACTGGGTGCAATAAGTTAAGTCCAGTTCCGGCATGGCGGCCACATAGTCTAGATACTGATCCGCAACCTGACCTAGGGCTATTTCCGTGATCGGCAGCTTCTGTTCCTCGACGAGGGTAAGCAACAAATCTAAAGGTCCTTGGAAGATCGGAAGTTTAACCTGATAGGCCATTACCTAAATGCGCATTGCCTCCCGTACCTCAGCCAAGGTTCGGCTTGCCACTTGACGAGCTTGCCCTGCGCCCTCCTCTAAAATCTCATGAACCACGTTCCGGTTCTGTTCAAGCTCAGCACGTCTTTCCCAAATCGGGGACAGATAGGCCACCATGTTGTCGGCTAGCCTCTTCTTGCAGTCCACACAGCCAATCCCCGCGGTGCGACAGTTCTGGTCAATCTCATCGAGGAGCCCTGCTTCCGCAAAGGCCCGATGCATTGTGTACACAGAGCAGACTTCGGGGTTACCCGGATCTTTGCGTCGGATCCGATTGGGATCAGTGATCATCTGCGAAACCTTCTCCCGGACGGTCTTTTCGTCATCACTCATCCGGATCTCATTTCCGTAGCTTTTGCTCATTTTCCGTCCATCGGTCCCTAGTAGCAAGGTTACCCGATTCAACTTTGGTGCTGGTTCAGGAAATACCGGTCCATACAAATAGTTGAATCTGCGAGCTAGCTCCCGGGTAAGCTCTAGGTGGGGTAACTGGTCCTCCCCTACGGGTATGGTGTCGGATTTATACACCAGAATATCTGCCGCCATTAGTACCGGGTACCCCAGAAAGCCGTGGGTCGTAATATCTCGACCGGTAATCTGTCTTAATTGCTCTTTGTATGTGGGGCAGCGCTCCAGCCAACCTAAGGGCGTAATCATGGAGAATAGCAAGTATAGCTCTCCGTGTTCTTTCACATCCGACTGCCGAAAAATAACACTTTTCTTCGGGTCCACGCCGGCACTAAGCCAATCAATAACCAACTCCACGGTGTTGTCCTTTAAATCCGTGGTATCCTCGTAACCAGTGGTCAGCGCATGCCAGTCCGCCACCATATAGTAGCAATCATAGTCTTCTTGCAGCTTCACCCAGTTATCCAGTGCACCGAATAAATTGCCTAGATGTAGCTTACCGGTGGGGCGCATCCCACTTAGTATTCTGCCTTTTTTCTTCTCTGCCATAACAGTTGCGCCAAAGGCGCAAAACCCCCTTCTGTGTCAATTACGCCGATCAGCATCCTGCAAGCATTTTAGCAGGCGCATATTGACATGATCTTCTCTATCCCCATGGTGAGCCCCAATAAGCCTGACAACATCCTCAGGACAACCAATACTCCGGGCCAAATGGGCACCCCGCTTAGCATGGTTGTGTTGAATATATAAGGCTTGTCTACGACAAGTAAAAAAGGACTTCTTTCCTAGGGATAACCTTAGGGAGGCTAGATAATCCGGTGCCACCCTAACCATTATAGTATACAAAATGCGGTCTAAAAGTAAAAGGGAGCAATCCCCTTTGCCAATATCATGGAGCAAGGCTGCCTTGGTCAGTAACCACTGTTGATCCGGTAGCAAAACCTGCTCTGCCGCATCCTCGGCCACTGCCACACAATGCCTTTGATCTGCCTCTGTCATTTTCCTAAACAGTGCTTGTTCTTTCTCGTTGAGGAACCTATGGACAAAGGCGTAATCCTCGGCCTTCATTTTTGTGAACATGTACCTAATCCCTTGCTTAATCCGCCTGACCATGGTTATAGAATGAAGTACCCTAGCACCCGGACAATCGGTGAGACGATCTTGCCGGCGATGCCGGTAAAAAGCAAGATGACCAGGATAATCGGGCCATACTGTTCCAGGGTATATAGTACCCTTCTGTATCGGTAGGGCAACAGTCCACCGAGGATCTTGGAACCGTCCAAGGGTGGGACAGGGATTAGGTTAAAGGCCGCTAGCCCCAGATTGATGATAATATTTAAGTCCAAGAAGTATACCAACATGACCACAGTACGAAAATTCATCCCTGGAAACCACTCGATGATAAAATGAACGAAGACCCAACGGATGAAGGCGAAAATATAGGCGGTAAGCACATTGGCACCTGGTCCTGCGAGGCTAACATACATCATGCCCTTCCTCGGATTTTGGTAGTAGGTCGGGTTTACCATGACCGGTTTTGCCCATCCAAAGCGAAACACAACTAGCATCAAGGTTCCGATCGGATCCAGGTGGGCTAAGGGATTCAAAGATAGCCGCCCTTCAAGACGGGGCGTTGGATCGCCCAATCGGTATGATATAAACCCGTGGGCATACTCATGGACACTAATAGCAAATAAGACCGCGATGACCTGGAAAACAATGGATATAAGATCTAGGTTTTGCAGCATGGTAGACTCCGTTCGTCAAGATACTTTAGAGCAATCAGAACAGCCTTCCACGTCCAGGTCATGGGTGATTAAGTCCTCGTAGGATTGGCCCTTGACCATCAACCGATGACTACCATTGTTGACTAGTACCACCGGTGGACGCAGTAGCCGATTGTAATTACTGGCCATGGAGAAGGTATAGGCTCCTGTGGCAAACACCGCCAAAAGGTCCCCTGGTACAATATGGGGAACCGGCAGATCCCAGATGAGCATATCGCCAGATTCACAGCATTTGCCCGCAACAGATACCACCTGTTGGGGCGCTTGGTCCCCTTTGTTAGCCACAATACCCTCATATTTCGCATCATATAAGGCCACCCGAGGATTATCAGACATACCGCCATCTATGGCAACATAGGTCCGAATCCCGGGAATTTCCTTAATGGATCCAATTGTGTATAGAGTCGTCCCCGCAGGTCCGGCAATGGAGCGCCCCGGTTCAACACAGATCTTCGGGATACTGAGCTTGTGCCTACGGGCCGCATCGGCTACACTAGCCGCCAGGACCTGGGCATACTCCCTTGGTGTTTTCGGTTTATCAGTGGCGGTGTAGCGAATGCCAAGGCCACCACCTAGATCAAGCTCTCGGATCTCTTTACCTAAGTCCCGCTTGATCTGGGCCATGAAATCAAACATCAACTCAACTGCCACACCATAACAGTCCAGTTCTAAGATTTGCGAGCCTATATGACAATGCAAACCCCGCCAATCAATGTGCTCCAAGGATGCCGCCTGCCTTACGGCTTCTATGGCCACACCCTTCGCTAGGCCAAATCCAAACTTTGAATCCAGTTGTCCGGTTTGCACGTAGACATGGGTATGGGCTTCCACTCCCGGTGTGATCCGTAATAGTACCGGTGCTTTCCAGTTGTGTTTCCTAGCCTTTTCATTGAGCAGTTCCAGTTCCCAGAGATTGTCAACGACGAAGCAGCCAATGCGGGCTTCCAGCGCAAAATCTATTTCCTCAGGGGATTTATTGTTCCCATGGAAGTAGATCAGCTCCCGGGGAAACTCAGCGGCCAATGCCGTAAAAAGCTCCCCACCGGAGACAACATCTAATGCTAAGCCCTCTTCTTTGATGATCTGACACATACCCGTGGTCAAGAAGGCCTTTCCCGCATAGATCACCTGACTTTCGGCAAAAAGACTACTGAAGGACTCTACGTATTCCCGACATGCACTGCGGATCAGTGTCTCATCCATAATATAAAGGGGAGTACCGTACTGCCCGGCAAGCTCGCTAACATCACAGCCGCCGATCACCAAATGACCTTGCCCATTAATCTCCATGTTATCCCGCAAAAGCCCCCGCATCAACTTCCACCGCCTAAAGAGTTAATATCCACAGTGTATCACAGTTTTTAGGCTTTGCAAAGGCTTAACTTGCGTGGGATTGGGCCGTACTATGCTTCCCGCAACGGGACCCCCACCGGGCTACCACAGTACCATCCTTGATGATATTTACAATCTCACACCGATTAGGACAGTCTTCACACTCAAAGCTAGTAGCTTCATAGGTGGCATCGCTAATCTCAAACCCCGCAAAGGAGGTCTTCTTGCCCGTGTGTTCAACTTCTTCTTTGGCCAACACCGCAGCCCCAATGGAGCCCATCACCCCAAAGTAGGGAGGCACAATCACATCCACCCCTAGGGCCTGGGAGAAGGCCGCCTTGATCCCTACATTAGCGGCAACACCCCCTTGGAAAACTACGGGAGCCAGAATCTCCTTACCCTTACCTACGTTGTTTAAGTAGTTGCGGACCATGGCCTCGCACAACCCAGCCACAATATCCGGGACTTGGTGACCCATCTGTTGCTTGTGGATCATGTCCGATTCGGCAAATACTGTGCAGCGACCGGCGATCCGCACTGGATTAGTGGCTTCTAGGGCTAATTCTCCAAAATCCTCAATGGGCACATCAAGCCTTGCCGCCTGTTGGTCTAGAAAGGATCCCGTTCCCGCCGCGCAGACCGTATTCATGGCAAAATCCACCACAACACCTTCCCGCAGGATAATAATCTTTGAATCCTGACCGCCAATCTCCAACACTGTTTTTACATCGGGAACCGCGATGGATGCGGCCACTGCATGGGCAGTAATCTCGTTTTTTACTACATCGGCATCCACCATCACACCGGCTAACTGCCGTCCACTACCGGTGGTGCCAACACCCATAATCTCAGTGTCACCTAGTCTTTTAGCAAGCTCCCGCAACCCCTTTTGAATGGCCTCAATGGGTTTGCCCTGGGTGCGCAAATATAGACTTTCAATCACCTGGAATTCCTCATCAACGACCACAAGATTAGTACTTACTGAACCAACATCGATCCCAAGATAACCCCTGATCATAAAACAGGCGCCCTCCATCTCTATTAAGGAATGCGCCCTACTCCCCCCTTAATGTCAACTTCAACCTCCAAGGTAGCTCAATTCTCAGCTGCCGAGTGGGATTTTTGCGTTCTTCCTTCTGTTAATCAGATCTACGAAGGCCTCTAGCCTTGTTGCAAAGCCTGCTTCACCGGTATGCTCATCCACTACAAGGGTTAATACCGGGAAGTTCATGTCTCGGCTAACCTGCTGTAGCACGCTCTGGGCTACAATCTCAGGCATACACGTAAAGGGCAGTATGTGTACCACCCCATCAAACCCTGCCTTAGCCATCTGAACTGTATGGGCCACCGTCTCAAGGCCGTGTCCTCCCACAAAATGATTGAGATAGGGAGAACACTCCTTACTGAGCCGTCTTTGGTAGGCCTTGTTCCGGAAGGCCAAAAAGATATGTCGTTTGATCCAATCGCTTAAATAAATGGTACGCTCCACGTAAACGCCCATCTGCCCAAGTTTTTCCTCAACTTGCATGTTTACAAAGGGCTCTAACACAGTGTAAATTTCGCCCACTAAGCCAATCTTAAACCGGGGCGCCGCACTTGGACGTTCACAGTCCCTGAGAGCCGAGATACCTTCTTTGGTTGCCCTCTTAACTTGGGCAATGGAGCTGGCCCGATCAACTTCCCGTAAAGCCTCCTCCAAGCATCTACTTGTCACCTTTGGACTGGTTTCCACCGCCCGGGACCAATTGGCCTGTTTCTCTAACCGGTCACAGGCTTTGAACTTTTCCCAGGCAAAGCGGATTGCCCGCCAAACTCCCGTCGGTCCGTTATTTCCTTTCAACACACCTAGTCTTTCTACCACTTCCCAAAGGTCTCGATCCGGCGGCTCTATCACTATCATTGTATAATCATATCCTAGATCTGACAAGATCTGTCGCTGTACCTCAGCATAGTAACCAAATCGGCAGGGACCTGCACCACCTGCCATCACAATGGTATCGGCACCCTGCTCCAAGGCCTCGATGTAGTTCCCCACGGTAAGTTTCAGGGGCAAACAAGCCCACTCGGGGGAATACTTAGTCCCTAGATTCAAGGTCTGTTTGGTCTGCTTAGGGGTAATGATCACCTCATGACCTAACCCCCGAAAGATACTTGCACCCGAGATATGAAGTGTACCCATATGAGGGAAGGTAATCTTCATCGGCGAACCCTCCACCTAATCATATCGATAAAAGCTTCTAGACGGGTTAACATCCCCGCCTCCCCGGTATGTTCATCTACCGTAAGAATCATAAAAGGACACCCTGCTCCTCGAACAGCTTCCTCCATCAAGGTGATGGTCATTGAATCGGTACCACAGGGAAAGGCAGATAGGTAAATCACACCGTCGAACTTGGCCTGAGCGTAGTACCTGGATGCTCCCATGTTCCGCTTTGCCGAGGTCCAAAACACCGGTTTGATCCACAGGTGTGCTAGATCATCGAGGGTGTTCTTCGGCAACATGTCCGTGGTCCAGACCGTAACACCCATCTTCTGTAAACGACCAATCACGTTCATACTCAGGTAGTCATCATAAAGTAGATAGGAGTGACCCAAAACCCCCACTACAAGATCCTGGGTTTGCTCCTTCACCGGCGCAAGGTCTCCTAAGACATCCAGTGAGCCGTGGGCCAATTCCTCTAGCTCCTCTAAAAACAAGGTGGTCTTTCCGTTTTCCCACATTTGTAGTGCGTCCCGGGGATTGACCCCAAGATCCGTAGCCTTTTCATACCCTTCCTGAGCCTTGATGGCGCTAGTCGTACTTATCCTAATCTGTCTTCTTCCTTTGCCTAGTTTACGACCAACACTATACAAAGCCTTGGAGAAACTAATCCCCTGTTTAACATCGACTATTGGGTCTAGAAACTTTACCTGGGGAAACATATTGTTTTGCAGATCAGGCAAACCCATGAACTTAGGACAAATGTACTCCCGGGGATCAACACTGATTAGACGCGGCAGAAAAACATAGTCCACACCCTGTGCAATCAAGTCCGCAACATGCCCGTAGCAAACCTTTACCGGTAGACAGGTCCCATCGGTTGCATTCTTGGTTCCGAAATCCACCATTTGTTTGGTTGTCTTGCGGGATAATCTAATGGAAACTCCCAATTCCGAGAAAAAAGTCTTCCATAGGGGCCAATAATCATAATACCCAAGGGTTCGGGGAATACCCACGATCATCTACAGGTTCTCTCCTTCCAATACACTACAATATTCGATCCGAGGATGGCAAGTCCTGCTAAGTGACTACTCGTCACCGGAGAACTTGTCCGTTCCATCCTTTTGGGCCATGGGGCGCTCTCTCGCCTCAGGGACCGGTGTGCGGAACAAAAGGCGCACAAAGGCTGAACCGTTAAAGGGAATCAGTGGCCATAAATAAGGAGTACCAAAGGATTTAGTAAATAAGAAGACCAAGAATACAAAAAGAACGCCAACTCCCAAGCCCCCTAACCCGAAAAATCCGGCAAGAATCAAAAGTAACAGACGAAACATCCGAATTGCCAAAGAGAACTCTAGGCTCGGAATGGCAAAGGAACCAATAGCCACCACCGCCGTATATAGGATCGTCTCGGGCACAAACAAACCTACCGTCACCGCCAACTGACCTAAGAGTACAGCACCGACAATACCCAAGGAACTGGCTAAGGCATTGGGGGTATGGATAAAGGCCATTCGGATTAAATCAAATCCCAGCTCCAAAAGGATAAACTGGACGAAGATGGGTACTGTGCTCGGCTCCTTGGGTCCAATAACGCTCCATCCTGCGGGGAAAAGACTAATATCCTTTACCAAGGCCAGCCAAAGGGGTGTAAGTAGGAGGGCGATGAGAATACCCGCAAAACGAACCCAGCGCAACCAGCTGCCTACTACTGGATGCTGGAAGTACTCTTCGGCATGTTGGGTAAACTGCCAAGCTGCAGCTGGTAGAATCATCGCCGCGGGGGTGGTATCCACAAGGACAATCACATGACCCTCGTAAAGATGGGCCGCTACGACATCAGGCCGTTCGGAAAATCGCACCTTAGGTAAAGGGTTAAGACTAACCCCCACCAAGTATTCCTCAAGGCTTTTGCTCCCCATGGGTAACCCGTCGGTATCTACCTGCTTAATCCGTTGTTTCACTTGCTCTATAATCTTCTTAGGGGCCAAATCCTCGATATAGCCAATGACAATGTCTGTACGGGAACGATTACCTGCATTCACGGACTCGAAACGCAAGCCCGCATCCCGCACCCGCCGACGGATCAATGCCGTGTTAAAGACGATGGTCTCAACGAATCCGTCTTTAGCACCCCGGGTGACCCGCTCGAGATCCGTCTCCCCCACAGCCCGCACCGGATACTCCCTGGCATCAATGATAATCCCTTCGCGGATACCATCTACTAGTAGTAGGGCGGGGCCTGAGAGGACCTGTTCAATGGACTCTAGCACCGTACTAACCGTACTAACCTCGGTATAGGGCAAGTGTCTTGACAGGATCGACTCCAGAATACTTGGCAGTACCTGTTCCCTTTGGGCGCTCATCAAGTTACGCATGACAATACTCATGACTTGATCATTGAGTAAGCCATCAATATAGATCAAAGCTGCCCTCTTGCCGCCGATGGTTAGTCTTCTTAGGATCACATCATAGTTGGTATCAATAGCCAGTTCGTTGCGGAAAATCTCCAGATTCTCGTCCAAATTGCGGCTGAGATCCATTATGTTCACTCCTACAGGAAAATCCTCTCGCTTCTAGGTAGTCTTCTCCGACGGCTCCACCCTTATGCAAAGGACCAATCCTTTAGTGCCCGCACACCACAATAGCTGGAAAGCAAAATGAAGCAGGCACCCCCAAGGGAGTACCTGCTTCATTTTAATGCTGGTCTACCGAATAGCCGTAGGAACAAATAGATCGATAACCCCGATGACAAAGGCGGCAATCAAAGCCGCGATTACTGAGATGGACATGTTGGGGACGACAAACTGGGTGGCCCAAATCACCACCGCGGCCACAATGAATCCTACGATCCCGCGGCCATAGGGGGAAACTCGTTTGCCGAAAATGGCTTCAATAACCCAACCGACACCTGCAATTACTAACGAGGCCAGAAGGGCGTTCAAAAAGCCCAGGGTCCGAAATCCCGGTAGAATGAAACTAAGTACCATCAAGACCACGGCGCTAACTACAAACCTTACTACAGCTCCGATCCAATCCATTTTCTCACCTCCACACTGTTAACTAGTGGTCCTCCACCTTAAAGGCTAGATGGAGATCGACCCTGTAATGTACGATGTTACCTTCTTCATCTACATCGCCGGTAAAGTTTTTTAGCTCTACCCCCGTAATCTGCCGTACCGTAGTACTGGCCTCTTTTACTGCTTGTCTTGCTGCGTCTTCCCAGCCTAGCTTAGACTGGCCGATTAACTCAATTACCTTGACTACGTTCACGGCTCTCATACTCCTTTACCCATCATCATTTTTCCACAGGATACACCTATTATGCGTTGGGAAATGGAATTTCATGCAAGGGCGGAGTTGAGTACCCGCAGCAGGTTTCCTCCAAGGATCTTTTGCACAGCCCAGCGGGGATAGCCGCTTTTATCCAATTCTTCGGCTAACAGGGGGAGGGAGGTAATATCATCAAGTCCTAAGCAGACTTGACTAATACCATCGAAGTCGGTACCAATGGCAACGGAATCAATACCGCCGACTTCAACTAGGTAATCAATGTGGGAGAGCACATCATCTATACTGGCAGTGGGGGCGGTGGTGAGAAAATAGGGGCACAGGTTCACCCCGACAACACCACGGCGCTCTGCAATTGCCTTAATCTGTGCCCGGGTGAGGTTACGGGGATGATCACATAATGCCTTGGCATTGGAGTGGGATGCCACAGGAGGCAGAAGACTATGTTCCACTGCCCCCCAGAAGCTTGTTTCAGAAAGATGGGATACATCAAGCAACATCCGCAACTGATTCATATCTTCAATCAAGTTCTTGCCTGCTTTTGTCAGGCCGTACTTCCTTCCGGGATCCATCGCGGCACTGGCAAAGATGTTACTGTAGTTCCAGGTGGGATTAACTAGCTGCACGCCCAACTGGGACAGGAAAACTAGGCGATGCCTTGCGTAGTGATCATTGATGACTAGAGGACATGCCCCTTCCAGTGATAGGGCAATCCTCGGCCGATATTGCCTGGCCGGTGCTAGAAGATGCCTTCCGCGGCGCAATAACTGCACCCGCTTATCCTCTGCTAGTCGTAGGACAAGCTGCAACTGCTGGAGCACACGGTTCCAAAGAGGTTGGGTCCTAGACCCGTAGGGAAACAGGGCAAATACCGCAAGGTCAACCCCTGCCCTTTCCATTCTGGGCAGGTCCACATGCCCAGAATGGTTCCAACGGGTCAGATCCCTACCCTGTTCCAGGGCCGCAGACAGAACATCTAAATGGAAATCTGCTATGATTAACTGGTTCACCCATATCACCTAGTCTCGACAATTAATCTCATCCCAGTACGTTCTTGTCCGTCGATGACCACGTCCATGAAAGCTGGTATGCACACCAAATCAACACCGCTTGGCGCCATAAATCCCCGGGCAATAGCCACCGCCTTAATCGCTTGGTTTATTGCCCCAGCTCCAATTGCTTGCATTTCTGCACCACTATGCTGCCGCAATACACTTGCCAAAGCACCCGCTACGGAGTTCGGATTTGACTTCGTCGATACTTTGAGAATCTCCAATATTGTTCCCCCCAAGGACGTTTTTCGGCTGTCTGGGCAACCTGGACGGAAGCTGCCAGAGGCAACCTGTCAAGTACCATATTATGTACCGGTTGCCCTAAAGGTGCCTAGTCCTCGGTAAGGGAGATTGTTGTCGTACTCTCTGCAAGACCGGTTTCGGGGTTTATTCGTACCACTAGGGCACAAAACAGCAAACTGCCCTTGGCCACTTCAAACCGAGTCGGTAACCCGGACTTAAACTTGCCAATAATGGGGTCAACGGTAAATCCAAGGACCCCATCCCGGGCCCCGCACATACCCACATCGCTAATATAGGCAGTACCACCGGGTAGAATCCGGGCATCATTTGTCTGCACATGGGTATGGGTCCCAAAAACGGCGCTTACTCGGCCATCCAGATACCAACCCATGGCACATTTTTCTGCGGTCGCTTCCCCATGGAAATCAACCACGATAATATTCGTCTTTGCCTTTGCCTCTTCTAACAGGGCGTCCACACAGCGAAAAGGACAATCCAGATCATGAATAAACACCCGTCCTAACAGGTTGATCACCCCGATATGGTAATCACCTAGGACATAAAAACCAAGCCCCAGTCCAGGAACACCCGGCGGGTAATTAGCCGGGCGTAGCAGGCGGGGCTCCTCATCAATCAGCCCGTATATATCTTTCTTGTCCCAAATATGGTTTCCGCTAGTTAGAACATGGACGCCCCGGCCAAAAAGCTCACAGGCTACATCTTGAGTCAGGCCCATACCACCAGCGGCGTTTTCACCGTTGGCGATGACAAAGTCTATCTCGTATTCGCCACAGACTTGCTTCAAGAACCTCGTAATCGCCCGCCGCCCCGATTTGCCGACAATATCACCTACAAGCAGCAGATTAACAGTATTGTTCACCTAGCCTAACCACCAATCTAGTCCGGTCATCTACTTAGCATAGTCCACGGCTCTGGTCTCCCTGATTACCGTGACCTTAATCTGTCCTGGGTATTCCAATTCGGACTCAATTTTCTTAACGATCTCCCTAACCATGATTGTCGACTCATCATCAGAAACCTTTTCAGGCTTCACCATAATACGGACTTCCCTCCCTGCGGAAATCGCATAGGCCTTATCCACACCGGAAAAGGAGTCGGCAATCTCTTCTAGCTTCTCTAAGCGGCGGATATACGCCTCCAAGGTTTCTCTGCGGGCGCCGGGACGAGAAGCGGAAATACTATCCGCTGCAGCCACCAGCACAGCTTCCACCAAACTAGCCTCATGATCCCCGTGGTGACAGGCCACCGCATGGATCACGTCCTCGGATTCTTTATACCGTCGTAGCAAAGAAACCCCCAGTTCCACGTGGGTGCCTTCGGTCTCATGATCAACAGCCTTACCAATATCATGGAGCAGGCCAGCACGCCGGGCTAAACGCCCGTCCAAGCCAAGCTCATCGGCCATTAGGGCCGCTAGTTGGGCCACTTCCACCGAATGACGTAGTACATTTTGCCCGTAACTGGTACGGTAGTGCAACCGTCCGAGCAGCTTAATCAGTTCAGGATGTAATCCCCTTACTCCTACTTCGTAGGCAGCCTGTTCGCCGGCTTCCTTAATGGACTGTTCCACCTCTTGCTGGGCCTTCTCAATCATTTCCTCGATCCGCGCGGGGTGAATCCGACCATCCGCCACCAGTTTTTCCAACCCAATGCGGGCAACTTCCCGTCGAATGGGATCGAAGCCGGATAGAATCACCGCCTCCGGAGTATCGTCGATTATCAGATCGATTCCAGTTAGGGTCTCCAACGCCCGGATATTACGACCTTCACGGCCAATGATGCGTCCTTTCATCTCATCGTTGGGCAAAGTCACAACAGAAACCGTTGTTTCCGCAGTATGATCTGCGGCACAACGTTGAATGGCAAGACCAACAATCTCTCTGGCCTTTTTCTCAGCTTCTTCCTTAACCAGTGCCTCTGTTTCCCGGATCAGGGCGGCCCGCTCTTGGATTAGTTCCTCCTCCAGGTTTGTCAGCAGCATTTGCTTGGCCTGCTCTGCGGTCAACTGAGCAATGCGCTCTAGCTCCGACCGTTGAGCGGCAATGATCCTCTCAAGCTCGCTCTCCTTGTTCTCCACAGCTTTCAGCTTACTGTGCACAAGGCTTTCCTGTTTGTCAATGGATTCACTACGTCGATCTATGGATTCCTCTCTTTGAACAAGGCGCCGCTCCAGGCTCTGCAACTCATGACGCCTTTGCCGCTCCTCGGCGTTGAGCTCGGTCCGCATTTTGTGAATCTCTTCTTTGGCTTCCAGGAGTAGTTCCCGTTTCTTTGCCTCTGCCTCCCTAGTGGCCGTCTCTAGTATTTCACGGGCTGTATCCTCAACAGCACCGATCCTCTTCCTGTATAGGTGTTCGCGTAACACGACACCGCCAAACAACCCGATCACAAGTCCGATAATTACATAAAGTACATAAATAATCCTGACCACCTCCACTCACACAAACGTTCATCACAATACTGAAACATTGTAGCCTATGCCACAAATCAGTGTCAAGTAACCCTAATCACGCCGCTCATTAATGATGCGGCGCACCGTTTCATGGGAAAAACCCCTTCCCGCTAGGTAGCGAGACAGGCGTGCTGGATCTGAGGGCTTCGTGGTCCGCCTGCTCCAACTCTCAGCGGCAAGCGCCGCCTGTCTTTCCTCTTCTTCCGAGGAGTACAACTCGTCAAGTAGGCGTGTAGCAAGATGCGAATCAACACCCTTTTGACCCAACTCCCACCGAATCTTCCTGGGACCATGTCCGCTTCTAGTGATCCGGTAACGGATTAACTCTTCGGCGAATCGAGCATCATTGAGGTAATCATAACTGAGAAGCCATTGGATGACTTCCTCGATGACATCATCAACAAAACCACGCCTGACTAAATAGGCCCTTACTTCATAGACACTGTGTTCTCGTCTGCCAAGCAGCTTAATAGAAAGCTGCTTGGCCGCTTTTACGTTTTCCTCCATGCTACTTCGCTTCAACTGCCTCGCCTTCAATAGAGGGCAGTCCATGGGCCTGGCGAACCTTATTCTCCAATTCCAGACTCAAAGAGGGGTTTTCCCTAAGGAATTGCTTGGCATTCTCCCTGCCCTGCCCCAGCCTGGTATCTTCGCAGGAATACCATGCGCCGCTTTTTTCCACAATGCCAAGCTCCACAGACATATCCAGAATATCTCCTTCCTTAGAAATCCCGGTCCCGTACATAATGTCAAACTCAGCCGTTTTAAAAGGTGGTGCCACTTTGTTCTTCACAACTCGCACCCGGATCCGATTCCCCATGATATCCGTACCCTGCTTGATATTATCTATCTTGCGAATATCAAGTCTGATCGAGGAGTAGAACTTAAGGGCGCGCCCGCCCGGTGTCACCTCCGGGTTCCCAAAGATTACCCCTACCTTCTCCCGGATCTGGTTGGTAAAGACCACCGCGGTCTTAGACTTGTTAATGGCACCGGAAAGCTTTCGGAGAGCTTGAGACATCAGCCGGGCCTGCAGTCCCACATGGGAATCTCCCATTTCCCCTTCTAGCTCCGCCCTAGGAGCCAGGGCGGCCACCGAGTCAATAACAACCACATCAATAGCTCCGCTGCGTACCAGTGCTTCGGTAATCTCCAATGCTTGTTCAGCCGAATCGGGCTGAGACACAAGTAACTCCTCCAGATTAACCCCGAGATTCTGCGCATAAAGCGGATCTTGGGCATGCTCCGCATCAATAAAGGCTGAGATGCCACCTTTTTTCTGGGCTTCAGCCATGAGATGCAAAGCCAAAGTGGTCTTACCGGAGGACTCAGGGCCAAATACTTCGATTACCCGGCCTCGGGGGATTCCCCCCACTCCTAAGGCCACGTCCAAGGCCAAGGAGCCACTAGGAATAATATATTCGGGATTTGGCTTGGTCGATGCCTCGCCTAGAAACATAATCGAGCCTTTGCCAAACTGCCTTTCTATGTTCCCGACGGTTTTCTCCAAAACCTTCTTCTTCTCTTCAGACATACTTCCTGTTCATCCCCTTTACAATTTCTAAGACATTGGTTACAGATCCAACCGTCCTTCTGGGTTCAAGCCTTCCTTTGCATCAAGAAAGTTGCTTATTGGCGCGTAGATTTCCTGTTCTCTAATTCGACAATAACCCGGCTATCCCTCTTTCTGACCTTACCCGTTGATCAAATAACGTCTGTACCAAATGTCTTTGAAGGGAAAATCCACCGCCCACAACATCAACCTTTACACTATCAATAGCAACAAGATGCAGTGTCCCTGCTTCATCGGGGGAGAAGTATAAAAGAGCCACCGTATACGGCACAGGCTCATCGACAATAAATCCCCTAACCCCTGCAGCACCCGTGGTGCCTGCGTTGACTATAAGCTGTCCTTCTACTTCTTTCACTTCAAAAACGTGGCTATGCCCACAAAGGGTTACTTGAGCTTCGGTCACAATATTATGGGCAAGCCAATCATTGTGAACCGCGAGGATATCTATTTTCTCATAAGCATCCATTCGTTCTGCAATCTGCGGTAGCAAAGTCTTCAGTTGGTTAGGGGTCCAAGGCTGCGGTGAGGATAACTCCGCTGCCGGATCCAAAACACCGTAGATCCAGAGTCCTGCCACTTGGACAGCTTCGTCCTCTACCACCTGGACGTTTGGCATCATTCTCAGGCGATTTCTGATCTCAGGAGTCTCATGGTTCCCCGGAACAAACACATAGGGAACAGAGAACTGCCTGATTTGTCCAAGGAGTTCAGCTTCCAAGGGGGTCCCCAGGTCGGTCAAATCCCCTGTATCAATTATAGCATCAACTCGGAAACTATCCACAATCCGTTGAATAAAACCCAGGGCCGCCGGATTATTATGCAGATCCGATACGTGGAGTAGTGTTACTTCCCCCGCTGGTACACTAAGGACTCTCAACTCATCCATTCGTTCAAACATGGTATATAGATTGCCAGCTACCATCTGTAACTGATCGGAGAACTCTCCTACCTTATTCACATTCTCCTGGATGAAACTGAGCATCCAAGGCGCCCCTTGAATCATCCCCTCATACTGGGGATTATTGAAGGCTCCCACATTATATGTCAGATAGACACCACCTAAAAGCAACACCGGTGTAAGCAGTCCCAAGATAATTCCAATCTTCAGGTGCCGAATTGTACGATAACCGCAGACTAAGAGTCCCAAGACTCCCCCCAGGGCACCGATACCAGTCAGCTGCAAAATAAGCAGGACTAGACTAAGTTTCATCCCCTTTAGGATCTCAAACACCTTATCCTCGGTAAGTTGGCCCGCCTGCCACAACTGTTCCAATGCCGACAGATCCACATGGCGCAAAAAGATATTAAGCCTCACCGGTATCCAATGGGTCACTGCCGAAATCTCCCCCACCGGAGGAAGCATGATGTGGGTTGTTCCCCGCAGGGCCAATTTAGGCTGAATCAGGACCTTTACCGGACTGATAGTGACCGTGGTCCCTCCGTAGAAGTTGAGCAACACAAGGGCACCTAGAAAGGCGCAGAGAATCACCCTGTACAGGTCGCCCTGCTTGGGTGAGTAACCAATTCCCGGTCCTAGCATAGAAGCTGCCGCCTTAGTAGATCTAATGCCCCTTGACTACTTCTATACTTAATTTGCTCCCGGTCGCCCCCAAAATGATGTTCTTCAACAATGGTCCTCTCCCCCACCACCGCAATATACACTAATCCAACAGGTTTTCCACTCACATCACTCAAAGGTCCTGCAATGCCTGTCACTGCTAGACCATAGTCTGTCTGCATCAGGTCCCTCACCCCACAGGCCATCCTCTTAGCAGTTACCTCGCTCACAGCTCCCGCCTGATCCAAGACCTCCTGGGGAACACCGAGTAGTTTGTTTTTTGCTTCGTTTGTATAGGTCACAAGACTTGCCTTTAAGAAACCAGAACTACCCGAAACGTTGGTCAGCCGGTGTCCCACAAGTCCACCGGTACAAGACTCGGCAATACTGAGGGTCTGTCTTTTCGCAAGCAGCATTTTCCCCACAACTTCCTCCAATTCATCGTTCCCACTACCATAAACCATGGTCCCTAAGCGTTGTCTCACCGTATTTTCCACCGGTGCAATCAATGCCTGGGCCTGGGTCTTGTCACCAGCCTTAGCGGTAATCCGGATCCGTACTTCGCCAAGTTTTGCATACAAGGCCACCGAGGGATTGGCCAGGCCCACTAAGTCAGATATTTGTTCTTCTAAGGCCGACTCTCCAATCCCGCAGACCTTCAGGACTCGGGATTCGATCACATGTTGTTCCTCGGCCTCAAGGCGCTTGCGCAAATAGGATAGCCCTTGCTCAAACATAACATAAAGCTCCCGGGGCACACCGGGTAAGCAGATAAAAAGGGCCCTCTGTGTAGGTAAAACAAACCCCAAAGCAGTGCCCCGAGGGTTATCCAGCAGAACACTACCTGTGGGGAAATAGGCTTGGCGCAAGTTATTCTTCGTCGCTGGTCTACATACCTGACCAAAGTACTGTTCAAGATGCCCTAACGCCTTAGTGGATAGCTCCAGGGGACAATTGCTCACCATGGAGACAGCTTGCCTAGTCAGATCATCTTCCGTAGGCCCTAAACCGCCGGTCACAATGACCAGATCCGCTCGTTCGGCGGCCCTTCCTAGGGTATCGACTATTCTTACAAGATTATCTCCCACGGTACTGTGGTAGTAAACATCGATGCCCAGCTCTGCCAGTTTCAAGGACAAATACTGGGCATTTGTATTGGCAATCTCCCCAAGGAGCAATTCCGTACCAATGGCCACAATTTCCGCTTTCAAATCATAACCTCCCTGTACTCTAGCCTAATCCAATGAGGCTTCGAAACTGCATACCATCCACAGTCTCTTCATTGAGAAGGTACGATGCGACCTCCTTGACTGCTCCTTGGTAGGAAGCAATGATCTTACGCACCCAATCCTCTCGCTGTCCGATCAATGAGCTTATCGTCCGGTGCAAAATATCTGTAGGTACATCCTTCATATCGATAACCCCAAGTTCAGACATACCCGAGGCAATCATCCGCTTGGCCAGATTTACAGCCTGCTCAAAGTCATTTGTTCCCCCAGTTGATCTGCTTCCTAGGATTAACTCCTCCGCTACCGCACCGGCTAGGGCCACTGCCATCTGATCCTGCAGCTCCTCCACGGTATATAGATACTGATCCGCGGTGGGAGTCTGCCTCATGTACCCAAGGGCTCTGCCCCTAGGTACAATGGTTACCCGGGAGACAGAACCGGGATTCGCCAATTCGCTAACCAAAGCATGACCAACCTCATGGATTGCTACCCGCTGTTTTTCCGCCTTGGCCGGTTTTCGGTCTAGCTTTTCACCCATCATTACTTTATCGATAGCTTCCCGGAAATCCTGCATAGCGATCACGTTTCTTTTCTGTCTCAGGGCATTGATCGCCGCTTCATTTACCAAACTTTCTAAATGAGCCCCCGAAAACCCAAAGGTCTCCTTGGCCAATTCCGCCAAGTCCACCCCTTCTGCCAAAGGCTTCCCCCGGGTATGAATCCTGAGAATGTGCAGTCTTCCTTCTTTGTCCGGTAGCTCAACACTGACCAAACGGTCAAACCGTCCCGGACGCATCAGGGCAGGGTCCAATAGATCCACCCGGTTTGTAGCCGCCACCACCAGCAAGGAGATCTCATCATCGGTCCTAATTCCATCCATCTCCACCAACAGCTGATTGAGCGTCTGATCATATTCTAGATGACTGGTATGTCTTCCTCTTTTTCCGCCCAACACTTCGATTTCATCCACGAAGATAATTGCGCTTTTTCTCGTTTGCTTTTTGGCTAGTTCCCTGGCCCGTTGGAAAAGGCTACGTACCCGTTTAGCGCCAACTCCGGCATACATCTCCACAAATTCAGATCCCGAAGCAGCCAAGAAGGCAGCATTGGTATACGTGGCTGCGGCTTTTGCCAGCAGAGTCTTTCCCGTACCCGGTGGTCCAAACAGAAGAATACCCTTAATGGGTCTAATCCCCAACTTCCGACACCGGGAGGCGTCTTTAACGAAGTCTAAGGCCTCAATGAATTCCCGTTTGGCTACCTCTTGACCCCCGATATCGTCGAAGCCAATGTGGGGAGTGACGCCAACATTCTCAGCGACATTCACTGTCTGGTATTCCTTTCCCCGTACATCAAGGAAGTACTTGAGAATAAAAAGCAAAGCGCCAATGGCAATCAGTGGCGTTACATCAACACCTGAAACTAGGGCAAAGATCACTACGGCAATCCCGGTTCCGATTAAGATCTCTTTTTTCATGTGATTGCCCCCTGTCTTGGGACTATTTCATACAGATAGGCCTCTTCTGTTTCCAGTTCCACATAGACATAGTCCCGGTCCACAGTAATTCGGGCATCCAAGTCCTCGGTGAGTTTGCTCGCTTGGGCAGCCATATCCACGAAATCTCCTGTACTGATCGCCTGCCACAAAGCATAGTGCAACCGATGATAACAATCAACAAGTTGCTGGTCTCTCCGATCGACAAGCTGAATTGTACCTAACTTATCACCTAACAACTCTTCCGCCGTATCTTTGATCTTTCCATAGGTAGTCTCCAATTGAGAAACCCGGTCTAGAGTAATTACCAAGTCGGTTTTTCGTTGGGTCTTCACTTGGAGCCCTGAAACCCCCTCAATAGAAGTAAAGGCCTCCACTAGAGAGTCTAGGACGTAAAACCTTTCATAGACATATCTACCACCAAAGAGAAGTCCGAGCACTATTAAAGTCACTACTATTATAATTCTGATTTTTAAACCGTTAAAGTTCATATGCAACCCCCCGGCTTGTCATATTGTAACATGCAAACCCACAGGAGGGGTAGATGTACTTTGTACCAATTGAATCCACAAGAAAGAGTCGATTCCACACTACCTTCAAATTGAAGTTCCCTAGCACACGAGGCTTCTTAAGACGAAAAGACTTCAGTTGTTCCCCTGGCAGTTCGATTGAAAGCCCCTTATACATGATTTATAGGTGCTATTGTAACATGAAATAGAGGAGATACTCTTGCCGCAAAACTGGTTCGGTTTATCGGAAACGGAAGACTGGAATCTGTGTAGCTGCAATTCCCGCAACCTATCGTTGGGCCCCCGCTTCCGTTTTTCGGTAGTTGGGGACTGGATCTAGGTCGCGATGGGTCACCAGGCCTTGCGACTCGCAGTTTTGGGTTACGTCTAATTGATTACCGCATATTATGTGGGTAGATAGACTCCATTCTCAAGGGGCCAAGTTTTTGACCCCTTGAAGCAGGATGGAAAAGCATGGAGTTTAGCTATCCTGAGTAGTCACCTCTTCCCGATCACCGAAGAGAAGGACTAAGGCGACGACTACCGAGGCTATGCCAATAATAACCTGAAGTACCGGTACACCACCAAAGAGATTACTTAAGGCAGTATATAACGCCGGAATTGCATGTACCAGTCCTGCAACTAGAAGCAATGCCACACCTGATGAACGTATCCATTCCATTTCGTCTACCTCCGTTAGCTAGGTTTGTATGCTATACTCAATCCATAGTATTGGCAATTGATACTTCAATAATGCTAAGGATGATGCCTAATGCAACTTACTTTTGCGAAAATGCGCGGATTAGGCAATGATTTTATTCTCCTGGACTGGTTGGACATTCAGCATAGTCTGAACCCATCAGCATTGGCTCTAAAGCTTTGTCACAGGCATTATGGCATCGGAGCCGATGGACTAATGGTATTGACCACCCGGGGTAGTTGTTTTCAGATGCGGATATTCAACCCCGATGGAAGTGAAGCTGAGATGTGCGGTAATGCCATCCGCTGTGGCGGTAAATACCTGTGGGAACAAGGATATACTAGAGCTAGTAGCTTCTCCATAGATACCCTATCAGGACGGAAACACCTGTCCTTAGACATCGCGGGAAACAAGGTAAGGCAGATCACAGTGGATATGGGCAAACCTGAGTTCTCTCCAGCAAGAATTCCCGTCAATCTAGATGGGGATTCTGTCATTGCTCGACCTCTACCCATTGATGACCACCGTTCAATACCAATTACCTGCGTGAATCTCGGAAATCCCCATTGTATCCTCTTCGGGGACAATGACCCTTGCCTTTTGGGACCAAAGATCGAGTACCACTCCCTATTCCCTGCGAGAACTAATGTTGAGTTTGTCACTGTCCTCGGTAAGAATGAAATTGACGTGCGGGTTTGGGAACGGGGTGTTGGGGAAACCCTAGCCTGCGGCTCCGGGGCCTGTGCTGGAGCGATTGCCGCTTACCTCAATGATTACACCACAAGAAAAGTAAAGGTGCATCTTGTCTCGGGTACCCTAAACGTTCACTGGCAGCAGGATCAGCATGTGTACATGACTGGTCCCGCCACATTGGTTTTCAAAGGGAGAATAGACTGCTAGACCGATGTCCTGTTAAATCTCGTGGCACTTGCAGGAAGAACCACTCATAGAATGTATTATGTGTCAGATACAGGATGGAGGGGTTTTCCCTTGTATGATGAGAGCCTAATCAAGCATGTCTTCCCTGGCGGTAATACCTCCTTGGGGTTTCACTCTTTCTATGACTACATCGCCGATGATACCTTTCGCAGAACGTGGATACTAAAGGGAGGGCCAGGGGTCGGCAAGTCCACCTTCATGAGGTACATCGGTGAGCATTTTCTAAAAGAAGGCCTCCCTGTGGAATATCACCATTGCTCCTCGGATAATGACTCCCTCGATGGTGTCGTAATCCCGAAACTAAAGGTGGCCCTGATGGATGGTACAACACCCCACCACAGGGAACCAAAATATCCCGGCGTAGTAGATGTGGTCTTGGACTTTAGCCGTTTCTGGCAGGAGGTAGCCTTAGCTAAGCATCGTAGGGCCATTATTGCCCTCCGGCGACAAATTCAAGAAGCCTTCACAAGTGCATACCGGTACCTGAAAGCCGCTGCGGTGCTCAGGGAAGATGAGGCAGCTTATTACAGGATGATTGTAAATCAAGATAAGCTAACTAAAGCCAAGATCAGTCTGCGGGAAAGGATCTTCACGGGCAGAGCCCAGCCTGCGGGAAGGACACGACATCTTTTTGCCAGTGGCATCACTCCCCAGGGCTGTGTCCACTATCTTTCCAGCGTAATTGGTACATCGCAACAGGTCTATCTAGTCACTGGCCCGCCGGGTAGTGGCAAATCTGCGCTTCTAGCTGATCTAGCCCATACGGCGGCTTCTTATCAGTTGGCCCACGAAGTCTACCACTGTGCCCTGATGCCCCAAAAACTTGAGCATCTAGTCATCCCTGCCCTAAATACCGCCGTGGTTACCTCAAGCCCACCCCATACCTATCGCCCGGCGCGTTTTGAGGAAATTAGGACCGAAAGGTTCCTCCGTCGCAGCCTTGATGCAAATGAGGCACAGGATATGGAGCAAAGCCGCCGCGCATACCAACGTCTCTTAGAACTAGCCGTCAGAAAGATTGATGGGGCAAAACGCCTACATCATGCCCTAGAGGACCACTATATTCCCCATATGGACTTCCAGCAGGTT
Source organism: Limnochordia bacterium (assembly GCA_023230925.1). Classification (NCBI taxonomy): domain Bacteria; kingdom Bacillati; phylum Bacillota; class Limnochordia; species Limnochordia bacterium. The sequence continues at coordinate 8,862 of JALNWK010000021.1, read as the reverse complement.
AATGCTTTGCGGGATGAGACCTTGGGTAAAATTAAGAAACTAGCATCAGTCTAGAGCCGCTGGAGACAATCTATTGGAATCCATCCTCGTTTTCGATCCTGTCGTTGAATCAAGCACCAGTCCTCCCGCTGCTTCTGGATAGAGACAAAGGCCCCCTCAGGCAACACAAAATGCACAGTACCAAGAAGACCTGGCTCGAAATGGGCCTTCGTCTCATCGATCACCACTACCCCCTTAGGGGGGCTTTCTGTTTCATAGACTAGTCCAACCGCAGACAACAGGATCAACACACCAAGGACAGCCAAAGCAGTCTTCATGAACCTAGTCCTTATCCTGGTAAGCAGAGCAAGGGGTAGAAAAATCATGTAGCAGACAAGTAACAGGACCTGCAATTCCCTGGGGGTAAAAAAACCGAAGATGTGACCGAGTTCCCACCGAGAAGTCTCGGGCACTAGGGACCGTACGTAATCCAGGTTATATCTAATATCCTGATCCCGGGGAGCAAGCCGCCGGGCCCGTTCGAAGTTGAGAATGGCATATCCAAGCTTTCCCTGCCGGTAATAGGCATTACCAAGATTGTAATAAACGTTGGCACTAGGGTAGACCTTTGCTAGCTCCTCATAGCAGACAGCTGCCTCCTGAAAGTTTCCCTGCTGGTAAAGCTCATTGGCCTGGTCGAACAACTGCCTTGTATCCTGGGCCTGTAAAGACGAGGTCATCCCTAGAATCACAATTAGCACACGTAAGAGTAGACGCATAGACCTCAACCTATCCTTTCAAAGTCCCTCACCATATCCAAAGCTAGTTGAAAAAGCTCCCCGTCCTTCTCTGTATCCCTGGCATAGCGAACCGCTTCAAGTCTAGCTAGCAGGTCCTCTAATCTACTTAGTAGGACCGGGTCCACATCCAAAGCCTTAAGATCATCTAGCACACTACGATCCATGCTGTAAGGGTTAAGACCGTATTTGCCGCCTAGGTAATTCTGCAATACGGGGAGGATCTCTTCCGGGGTCTGTTTCCGCTCTAGGATAGACAGCTCCCGCAGAGCATCCTTGGCAGCCTTCTTACTATCTTGAACCCGATTACTCCAAAGAAACCTCGCGATGGCTACTCCCCCCACTAGAAGGGTCCAGGAAACAGCAATGACAATAGGCAAAGAACCGGACTTGGGCTGCCGTCCCAGGGAGTCCTTAATAAATAGAATATCTTGACCAATCCTCTCCTGAGAATTCGGTGGAGCAACCTTCGTCGTAGAGGAAGCGACCTCCTCCAATACGCTCACCGGCACAGGAGAACTAGTTACCTCCAAATATTCCTCCGCTTCGGGGTCGAAATAGCAGAAGGTGAGGCTTGGGATCTCCCGCACCGGGGCCTTGGGGATAATCACCTGCTCATAGACCCAACTGCCCTCATTTTCCTCCTTAAGGTTGATCGGATACACTTGAAAGTCCGCGCAGCTTTCTAGGGCGGGAAGGGAGCTAACATGCACACTTCCACTGCCGAAAAGCTGCAGTGTTAGAGTAAGGGGTTCCCCGGCTATCGTGCTTTTCGGATCCACATCCACGAATAATTCGGTGAATTTGCCCACGGCACCGGCAAACCCTTCCGGGGCCGGTAAAGGAGGAGCAAGCACGTCAACGGCAATACTTGAGCTCGATAACACTAAGGGTCTTCTCTCATAACTAGTGAAAAAATCCGGAAATAGTCCACCACGGCTACTGCTTTGGACTAATACCTCACACTTCATGGTCGCAGGACCAAGGGTTTGCTGTCCCCTTTGGATAAAGGTAACATAAGTTTGAAAAGGGACTACCTGGTAGGTTTGTCCATTGATTACCTCACTGTGGGGGACCGGTTCAGCAAATTCATCCATTAGTAACCCTTCTCCACTAAGCTCGGGCCACTGTAGGTTCTCAGTCCGCACCCGGGTATACAGAAGTAAGGTCACAGGTACCTTCTCATAGGCATAGACCCGGTTTTTAGGTATATCTATCTTTAGAAAAATATCCTCCCGCTCTTCTTGAGTCCCCTGAACCACCGTCACCGTAATAGACCCGGTGGTCTGGGTCTGACCGTCCTGGACCACCTGAAAGGGTCCGATAATGAAGGTGCCGGTCTTTGTGGGAGCCAACCGGTAACTATATTCGGTAAACTGATCCATTTTCCCATTGATCACCGTGAGTTGATTGCTCGACCCAATATAACTAACGCTCCATCCTTCAACGGTGATCCTCGGTTGACTGCTTTGTCCGGGGATTCTCAAAGTCAGCCTGATCGTATCCTGCAATGAAATCTCTGTCTTATCCGTTAATACTTCGATACCTTCTGCTACAACAGTACCGGAAATCAGTAGTGTTATAGCTAATATGCAAAGGATCCTTCGCACTACTATCCCACCTTGCAGTTACCAGTAATACTCTGTGTCCGTCCCTTGGGGAAAAGTCTTAGGATCTACTTTTAGTTCCCCTTCCTGGACATTTAGGTATTCCAATAGCCTAAGGGCCTCTTCGTAGGTCATCTCCCCTTGGTCCTGTGGGGTCTCGGCGGATTGTTCTTGAGGAGACGAAGCATCCTGTTGACCTTCACCCTGTGACTCTTCTTGCTGTTCCTCTTCATCCTGTGATTCCCCTTCACTTTTCTCCGGGGAGCCTTCTTGTTCGTTTTCTGCTTGTTTCAGTTTGTCCCGGATGAACTCATAGTTTATCTTCGCGTCAAGATCAGTCGGATCATCTATGATCACAGCCCGGTAACACTCCAAGGCCTCGGTAAACCTATCCATCATGCTTTGTTGATCCTGCTCACCTAGACGATACAAGGTATTACCCAAGTTGTACCTACGCCAGGTATCTATACCTCCTGTCGGGGTGTCCTGACGATAGAATTCTTGGGCATTCCCGTAGTCCTCCTGCCGGTAATAGGCGTTACCTATATTGTAGTATAATAGAGGATTGTCCGGTTGATCAATTAGGGCCTCTTGCCAATGGGACAAAGCCCCTGCATAGTCACCGCCTTCAAAACAGGATAATCCTTTGGTAAAAAGGGCGCGACTTGGTGGCTTGATTCCCCAGAAGACTAGAAGCCCCCCGAGGAAGCAAAAGACAATTAAGACTAACCAGGCCACTTTCTTCACACCAATCGCCTTCCTCTTTCCACCATGATCTCAATCCCTAACAGAAGCACCGCTAGGAACAAAGGTACCTGGAACCGGTTAATCGGCTCACTACTCTCCGAAATTTCCCCATCATCCGCCGCAACTACCTCATGGTAGATCTGATCCAGCCCAAAGTCTCCCCTTACCGCATGGCGGTATGCCCCTCCTCCGGCCTTGGCCACTTCCTGCAGAACCTGTTCGTCCAATCGGGTCCGGACGATACGGCCGACATTGTCCTTAAGGTACGTAGTACCACCTTGCTCATCGGTAATGGGGATGAGCTCACCTTCTGAAGTACCAATACCTAAAGTAAACACCCTAACGCCTTGGCTCGCTGCCCCCTTGGCCACGGCGATGGGGTCACCAAGGTGGTTCTCTCCGTCGGAGACAATAATCAGCACCTGTTGACTCCCGGAACTGAATTTAAACGCGTCTACGGCCCTCTCAATAGCCGACTGGATGTTGGTACCCCCTACGGGAATCAGATCAACATCCACGCGTTCAAGGAGGGTCAGCAGGGCATCATAGTCCCGGGTCAGGGGCGCTTGCACAAATGCGGTACCAGCAAAAACAACAAGACCCACCCGGTCACCCTCTAACTGCAAAACCAAATCGCAAATAGCAAGCTTAGCTCTCTCCAAACGATTGGGCGCCATGTCCTGGGCAAGCATACTCGTAGAGACATCAAGGGCAATAATGATGTCTGCACCACGGCCCACCGGGCGAAGCCTATGGCCAATACAAGGACCAAGGGCAGCAATAATCAGCAAGAGTACGCTACACCAAAGCAGCACCGCGCGCATTCGAAAGCGGCGGTCTCCTAGATCAAAGGCGCTTCGCTTTAAAAGATCAAGTTCTCCAAAGAGGGCCAGCCGCTTCTTCCTGCTCTTCCCTGCGTAATAGAAGAAGAGGAGCAAACCGGGCATGATCCACAGTAAACTCATTAACCAAGGATGGGCAAACTTCATGGAATTCTCCTCAAACAAGTCTCTTTCAGTAGCAACTCAAGTAGTAATGCGCCAAGTCCACCAAGGAGAAAGTACAGATACAACGGAGCATAGACGTGGTACTCCGGGACCTGTAGGGGGGTCTGCTCCAGCTGATCGATCTCCTGGTAGATCTCTTGAAGCTCCTGAGTATTAGCGGCAAAATAGTATTTACCACCGGTGGTATCTGCGATACTCTGTAGTAATTCCTCATCTAGATCAATCTGTACATCGGCGTAGTAGGTACGCCCAAAGGGATCTGTTACAGGATAGGGCACTGGTCCTAGACTACCCACGCCAATGGTGTAAATCCGAATACCTAACGCCGATGCGGTTTTTGCCGCAAGTTCCGGATCAACCCGCCAGACATTATTCACCCCATCGGTCAGCAAAATGACCACCTTTTCCTTGGCCTGGGAATCCTTAAGCCGGTTGGCCGAAGCGGCAATTGCCGCACCGATCGCTGTGCCGTCCTCAACCATTCCGGTTTCCACAAGCCGTAGTTGCTGGGCCAGCCAGTCATGGTCCCATGTAAGGGGTGCCAAGGTATAAGGATCCTTGCCGAATACCACCACCCCGATGCGGTCATCACTTCGTTTTTGAATGAAATCCTCCACCACAATCTTAACAACCTGCAATCGATTCTGCCTACCACTGCCCACTGTAAAGTCCTCGGCTAGCATACTGGTAGATACGTCTATGGCCAAAATTACATCGAGTCCTTCTCCGTAACGGATCGTACGCAGGGTACGCACAGGGTTCGCTAATGCAACAATAAATAAGATCAGGGCCAAGATGCGTAGCCCAGCAGGTAGCCATACCAACCTGGTCTTCCACGAGGCCCCTACCCCATCTAGACGACGAAGAGAAGGAAAGGGCAAGGCAGGTCTTTGTCTTCTTGGCCATAGAAGCAGAGGAATGAATACAAGAAGTAGTAGACAATACGGTGTTCTAAAGGTCACTTGACTCATCCCTCGTCTCATCAATGAATGCTTTACATAAATCATAGGCCCGAAAGGCCTCCTCTTCCTTCGGCTGATAACCGGCAAACTTAACCAAGTCACAGTGTCTCAGGAATCGATCCAAGGTCTTCTTCTGATTTCGTTCTAGAAAGGAAGCACCTTGCAGGTTATTCAAGAACTCCTCAGTGGTCATCTCCATTACCTTGAGGGCAAAGCGTCCTTCAACATAGGCACGTAAACAGGCAGATAGACGTACATAGTATTCTTGGATGCGTCCTTGCTTAACAAGTTCCTGTTTCCGTAGTTCATCCAGGACACGGTAGGCAATCACGTGGGCCGGCAGAGACTCTTCTTGCTGGATTTGCGCCCGGGGTTTTCGCAGCCGGAAAAACAAGTATAAACCGAGCAAACACACTAGAACACCTGCCGCAATCGTCAAGGACTGTTTCAAGGTGAACCCCTCTGCCCCTTGGGGTTTAATATCCATGACATCATCTATCTCATCGGTCAGCAGACTTTCCACTGTTAGCAGCACTTCGGTACCGGAATGCTCGACCCGTTGCCCCTCTGATGTGGTAATTTTCGGAGGTGCAATAGTGTACTCCCCCGGCTCAAAGCTACGGAAAATATAGGTGTATTTGACTGTCTGCTCCTTGTGATCCCCAAAAGTAGAACTGGCTGTGACCAGTTCCAGGGCTGGATCAAACTCCGGTGTTACATCCAGTACTACCCCTGCTTCTTTGGTAAGTACCACTTCATAGGTAAATAAATCTCCAATATGCCCGGTCTCGGGCGTTAGGAAACACTGGATTTCAACCGACCCGGCATAGGCAATCATGGGACCAAACAGGAACAAGAATATCATTAACCCAATGTTTTTGACAGACATGGTCATCCTCCGGTTAACTGCGGGACATCCTTAGTCTTCGAGCTGCAAAAAAGGAACGCAAAGCAGGAACGTAATCCTGACCGGGTGCAATATCGATCCAGTCAGTACGACATGATTTGAAGAGATCCGTTTGAGTTTCATCTCGCTGATTAAAACGTTGGTGAAGTTGACGGTGCACGTGCGGATTACTCGTATCAACCAGTACTTGCTTTCCCGTTTCTGGATCTACAAAAGAGACCAGACCCAGCTTTGGCATGTACCGTTCCCGCTGATCCAAAACCCGCACAGCAATAATGTCATGATGTTTTTGCCCGATCTTTAGGCCCTTTTCATACCCCACGTCTTCGAAATCAGAAATCAGGAAGATCACCGCCCGACGCCGCAGTACTTTTCTCGCGTAGGAAAGGGCCATATCAATATCGGTGGCTTTATTCTTAGATTGAAAGTACAAAACCTCTCGGATCAGGCGGAGAATATTCCGACGGCCCTTCCTCGGTGGTACAAATAGCTCAATCTGATCGGTGAAGATCCCAAGACCAACACGGTCATTATTCTTCATTGCTGAAAAGCCCAAGACAGCACAGAACTCAGCCATCAGATCCGATTTCAACTGGTCGGCGGTGCCAAATCTCGTGGATGCGCTCCCGTCCACCAAGAGCATCACCGTCAGCTCCCGCTCTTCCACGTAGGTCTTCACGAAGGGCTCCCCCATACGGGCTGTCACATTCCAGTCAATGCTACGTACCTCATCACCTGGTTGGTACTGCCGCACCTCGGAAAATTCCATACCACTACCCTTGAAAGCACTGGCGTACTGTCCAGCCAGTGCCTCATCAACCAGTCGATCAGTATATATATGGATCCGCCTTAACTTTCGTACCAGCTCCTTAGGTAGCATTATTCCATAGCCTCCATATCCTAGGGAACAGGGACTTCATCAAAGATCGTATCAATCACATCATCTACCGTAATCTCATCGGCCTCTGCCTCATAGGTAAGCATAATCCGGTGGCGTAGTACATCCCACCCAATGGACTTTACGTCATGGGGCGTAACATAGCCCCGTCCTTTGATAAAGGCGTGGGCCTTGGACGCAAGGGTCAAACAGATGCTGGCCCGAGGGGATGCACCCCACTCAATATATTCCTCAAGACTTGACAAACCGTACTCCTCGGGTTCCCGGGTGGCAAAAATAATATCCACAATATAATCCTTGACCTTATTATCAACATAGATCTCGTCCACCAAAGCCCGGGCCTCAAGAATATCCGAGGGTTTGATCACAGGCTTTAGCTGAAACTGGGGATTAGTCTTCGCTTGCTTCTCTAGGATTTTCTTTTCCTCTTCCTTACTGGGATAGCCCACCTTCAATTTTAGCATAAAACGATCTAGCTGCGCCTCGGGTAGAGAATACGTACCCTCTTGCTCTATTGGGTTTTGGGTTGCCAAAACCAAGAAGGGCTCCTCCAATGGAAAAGTCTGGTCCCCTATGGTTACCTGCCTTTCTTGCATGGCTTCTAGCAGAGCACTTTGTACCTTAGCCGGCGCCCGGTTGATCTCATCGGCTAGAATAATATTCGCGAAGATGGGCCCCTTACGGGTGGAAAACTCCCCGGTCTGGGGATTATAAATCTGCGTACCCAACAGATCCGCAGGTAAAAGATCCGGTGTAAACTGAAGTCTTTGGAAGCGTGCCGCAATCGATGCTGCTAAGGTGCGTACAGCCAGGGTTTTAGCTAGCCCAGGTACACCCTCTAATAGCACGTGCCCATTAGCCAAAAGTCCAATGAGCAGTCTTTCAATCAGGTAGTCTTGTCCCACAATTACCTGACTGAACTGCGTCACAACTCTGTTCACCAACACACTGCCTTCTTCGGCTTTATGGTTAATCAGTAGAATGTCCTCATCGCCCACCAATTTATACCCTCCCCGCCTACTGCAAGTACTCGGTGAATCTTATATCATTGTAGCTTTACGCCCGTTTTCATGTCAAGGCAACCTAACTGTTATTCTAACACAAAAATATGAACAGAAAATGAACAAATGGTAAAGCCGCCAATCCCTTCCCGAAGAGACTACCTCCTCAGGATCACTCCATACCCCGTATAAGGGATATGGACATTATGCCCGCTAGTTGCCGAAACATTCGATTCCTATCGGAGCAAAGTGAATCACTTTGCTATCCGTGCCTAACCACATTGAACAACTATTGAATATGTTTGTTGCAAAATTCATGGAGTTGTTCTTTCCCAAAGCGTTCAAGCCTTTTGACTTTAACCACTTGGAGTCTCTATCTCAGGAAGTCTGTGCAGAGCTTGTCGCGGGAGATAAACTTGTCGTCGATGTGCTTGTAAAGACACGATTAGCAGGCGGAACCGAGCCCGCGTTAGTCCTGGTTGAACCCCAGGCATATACTCAGGAATGGTTAGGTGCACGGCTAAGACTGTAATTGATTTTGGTTTTTGTGGTGTTTAGCTCAACCGGCTACAATGAAGGGATTATGTCGGAAGCGACAGCCCTGTAGCGGCTACTTTAATGAGCAAGATGGACTATGAAGAGGAAGACAAGGTTGGGCTCAAATACGAATTTGCCCGAATGCTAATTAACATGAGGCACGGACATTCTTCCTATTCGCGTTCTTCGACATCACTGATCTAGATTCCTTGGAGCGACTCTACGACGAGCTACTTGGTATGAACTCTTTAGAGCAGTGCACCTTGTTGATAAACCTGTGACTGAAATAACAATAGCGGGAGTGCGCGGTTATTTGTGTAAACTCCTGTCAATAATGGCAGTAAAAGACAGGAGGTAGATTGATGATGTTTGACAGAGAGGTATTGAAAGAGATCATTAAGGAACAGGAAGTCAAGACTA
>JALNWK010000020.1 GCA_023230925.1 Limnochordia bacterium | reverse complement strand
ACCTGTTCCCATCCCGAACACAGAAGTTAAGCCCTCCAGCACCGATGGTACTGCTGTGGTGACGCAGTGGGAGAGTAGGTCATTGCCGGGAACTTATTTTAGAGGCAGCCAATTTGGCTGCCTTTTTGCTTTCCATTGCTTCAGTGAGCCATGGGTTGAAACCATATGGTCCAGAGTTGAAGTTTGAAGAATAGCAAGGATTTTCCCAAGTAGCTAAGGAGGGACTAGGTGATAACTCCGCATTAAATGGAATGTGGCCCTCTGACGTAGACGTATTCAATGTAATGGCGGGTTGGTCCACAGAGACCGTCAAGCTTACTGCATAAACTCCAAGTGCCTTTAAGAGCGCGGGGATCACCTGAAAGAAAGACTCTTGTGAAATGCAATTTATGTGACCAGCTTTTATACCTGCATCCTTATTGGAAAACTAGTGAATATCCTGGGGTCTATGGACGTTCCATCGTAAATATCTGTTAATCTCGGGAAGGTTTCTGCCAACATCGTTTGGGGTGAATTCAATGAAGGTAAGGGTTCCTTGTTTGGGGAAGGACTATATGATAATCTATTAATGTGGTACTCTCTTTTCATTTTGTTAAGGGCAAACTTGTCGCAAGGCAAGGACGCAAAACCGTGGGTCACATCAGTAGATGTGACAGCCAGGCTGCCAAAAGAAGGAGGTACGTGTAATGGATATAGTTAGAAGAGGGCCTTAGGGGAGTTTTTCGGATTTGGTATTCTGATAATAGAAAGTATAATCAGTACTTTGCAATGTCTATGAATGTATTTACCAATACTGGAGGTGCAATGAATGCGACAGAAATTGATTGGATTTGTGATGGTCTTAGCTGTGCTTGTTGCGTTACCTGCCGCGGTAAGTGGGATGGAAGCACAGGCGGAGCAATACGTAGAGATAGATGCTTTACTGGAACTGGTACCATCGGCTATTGAAGGTGTGGAGACCGCTGAAGAGGTTGACATAGCAAGACTATGCGAGTTGATCGAAGCCAAGTGTATTGCAGTGGAAGCTAAATTAGAAACAGAGACGGTATTGTTTCCCGTGAATGCGAGTATTGGCGTAGTGAGACTGGGAATTGAAGCCCAAGTTGAACTAGACATAATCGCCGATGCCGTTGTGACAATAGCTGTGGCGGCGAATGGAGCAGAAGATGGTGAGAAGGAGTTTGTTGATGAACTGGAGGATCTGGTAAATCTTGCCCGGGAAGTAAGTGCTGAATACGTGGATAGCCTTGTGGCATTTATCCATACCTTTGCTCTTGAGCCAGATGAGATTGCTGAAAAGACTAAGGATGCTTGGAGAATGATTAAGGAAGAAAACTTGACTCCTGTGGTCCAGAAACTAAGAAAGCATGTCAGGGAGCAAATTAAGGCGATTGAACATGAGGAAAAGATTGAAGATAACCGGGAGAAGCTAGAAGAAAGACTGGTTGAGATAGAACAGAAAAGAGAGCAAAAACGGCAGGAGATTTTGGAGGGAGCTGAGGAAAAACGCGCCAACCTGGAGAGAAAACGCTCCGAGCTGGAAGAAAGACTGACGGAGTCAGATCCTGGGCAGGAGCAAGAGCGTGAGCAGCACCGGCAACGGATCCAGGAAAAGATAGAGGCGATACGGCAGAGGATTGAGGCGCAAAAGAAGAGATTAGAGGAGTTACGTGGCAATGCCGAGCAGAGTCGAAAACGGGCCGGGCAACAGGGCGATGAAGTCCTTGATGAGCTGATGGGACTGGCCGAAGATACCCTAGAGAGACTAATAGAGGAACTAGAAGAACTGAAGGATGCCGCCGAAGAAGTCAAGGAGAGTATTGAAGACAGCGCATCGGCCGAGGTTATCGAGGACCTGCAGGAACTTGATGAAGAGTTGGTTGAGTTGGAGGAAGAAACCCAAGAGGAATTGTCTGAGTTAGAGGAAGAGTACGCAGAAGAACTTGCGGAGATTCAACGGGAGCTTGCGGAACTGAGGTAAAGCTAACAGCCAGGAAACATGAAGACACTAGTTCGGTTCGAACAGAATTAAGCGTGACTATGGGTGAAGGCAGATAACATTGCTTTCACCCATAGTTGCTTGCGTACCACCATGACGACTTCGCGGACTAAAGCTCGAAGCTTTTCTCAAAAAGTATGTGGCAGGTTTCCGCCCACTTCCTCAATGTCATCCCAAATTGGAGTAATGTCTGGCCTTTTCCTAGATAGCTTGGGTACAAAGAGCCCACACATGCACCCGCCTTTCAGAAGGAATAGAGCAAGGGACAGCGAACTAAAGTGTAAGTATTGGGAATTAAGGGGGGAGTGAAAATCCAAGCCCTAACCGGAGTTGAACGGATCACAAACATTCTTCACCGCAAACCTGTTGATCGTATTGGCCTTTATGAGCACTTCTGGGGAGATACCTATAGTAAGTGGAAACAGTTAGGGTACATTGCAGATAATGAGTCTTTCAGTGATCACTTTGAATTTGATCTGGATCTTTGCTGGCCATTTAACATGGTGGCGGACTTAGATTACGAAGCTGAAGTTGTGGAAGAAACCGAGGACACAATTCTGGTCCGGGATGGCAACGGTGCATTGCTCCGCCGGCATAAGGCCCATGATGCAACTCCGGAGCATGTCGATTTTCTTGTACAGGATCGGCGCACCTGGGAGGAGCATATCAAGCCTTTGCTGAAACCTGATCGAAGACGGATCAATTTCGAGGCTTACCGTAGCGCAAAAAAACACGCGCAAAGGAAGCAACGTTTCTTCGCTTGGTGCGGAACGAATGTGTTTGAGCTTATACACCCTGTATGTGGGCATGAGCATATGCTAATAGGGATGGCCCTTGAACCTGAATGGATCCTGGATATGGTTGAGACCTATGCAAAACTGACTATTGAGCTTCAGGAAATGCTCTTTTTTGAAGAAGGACCACCTGACGGTATATGGTATTATGAAGATATGGGCTTCAAAGGAAGACCATTTATGTCACCGGCATTCTATAAAGAACTTATATTTCCCGGTCATGTGAAGACAATTGACTATGCCAAAAGCCGTGGGTTGCCGGTAATTATGCATTCATGTGGAATGGTAGAACTGCTCCTGCCAGGGATGATCGAAGCTGGAATTGATTGCTTGCAGGCGATCGAGGTGAAGGCGGGGATGGACTTATTGCGCCTTTATCGATATTATGGAGATCGTCTCTCATTTATGGGTGGCATGGATGTACGGACCCTGTTCTCTGGTAATCGCGCTGAGATTGACCGGGAACTGGAAGCTAAGATTCCGATCGTCAAGGGGAATTTCGGGTACGTCTTGCATAGTGATCATTCGATTCCCTGTACGGTTGAGTATGAGGATTATCGGTATTTCATCCAGAAAGGTCTAGAGCTGGGAACTTATTTTGCTAGATCTTGTTGAATGGGTATTCCAGGAGTGCTGCGAATACCCATAGTATAGGGGGCGTTTTAATGACTTTGGCAAATGCCATTACAGTATTGAGGATTATGACGGTGCCCCTCCTTGTTGTCTTTCTTTTTGCCGAAACCGAGGTTGCAAAGTATTGGGCTGCGGCATTATTCCTAATCGCAGGTGTATCGGATTTTCTTGATGGACATCTGGCTCGTAGTAGAGATGAGGTGTCCGTATTTGGGAAATTGGCTGACCCTCTAGCCGACAAACTTATTGTTCTGACTACGGTATTTGCTTTGGTAAAACGAAGCCTCGTAAATTCGTGGCTAGCGATCGTGCTACTGGTGAAGGAGGTTGTGTTGATCCTCGGGGGGGCCTGGCTATTTTGCATCAAACGCCGGGTTATTTCAGCAAGTATGCCGGGTAAGGTCGCTGCGGTGGTCCTGTATGCCGGTATCTTCCTTACCATATTGGAGCTACCGTTAGGGCAGGTTCTGATCGCGATCGGTATTGGTATTTCACTGATGGCTGGTGCGTATTATTTATTCCAGGCTCTTACCGGGGGTACAGAGAAGATTGGTTAGCAGTGGTATGACAAGCAAGGTCTACCGTGCTAAAGAACTGGCGGACGGGGAAGGCTGATCCGGAGGTGATCAGTGATGAACCCCTTTTGGATATTCGTGTTGTCGTTAGTCCCGGGGTTAGCCTGGGTATACTATTTCTACCGACAAGATCCAGTCTTAGAACCAGTCCAGTTGATTTTCAAAGTTTTCCTTTTCGGTATGTTAGCCGTGTTTCCCGCAGGAATCATAGAGGCTCCCTTTCATATGATGCTTTCAAATCCAACTAGTACCTTCGCTCTTTTTTTGGTTTCCTTTCTAGTAGTGGGCGTGGTGGAGGAGAGCTTGAAATTCGCAGCAGCGGTCTTAGCGGTCCGTCATAGCGGAGAGTTTGACCAAGTGGTTGATGGGGTTATTTATCTGGTTACTGCGGCTTTGGGTTTTGCCGCAGTAGAGAACTACTACTACACTACAGCCTTTGGGATCTCCATCGCTCCGGCCCGTGCTATTGTTGCTTCCTTGGCCCATGCCTCCTTTTCCGGGGTGTTAGGGTACTATTGGGGTCTTGGTCGTCACTCCCGTCCTTTTCTTACTGTGAAAGGCTGGGTTCTGGCTGTACTATTGCACGGGCTTTATGACTTCTTGTTACTTAGCAGGATTATTGGGACGGGTGGAGCAATTGTCGGTATTATTCTGCTGTTTTTGTTTCTCCGCAGTAAACTTAGAAGAGCGATTGAGCTAACCGAACACGGTAGTTAGATTCAAGTTCTGGCTACAGACTACCGCCTATCCGGGTCTTTGCTTGCATTGACCTATGCCCAATAGTATAATTGAGTTAGCACCCAAAAACTTGTTAAGCCTACCTGTAAGCAGCACGGGAAGGAGCGATTTCATGGCTGGTCATTCGAAATGGGCAAATATTAAACATAAAAAGCAAAAGGAAGATAAGATTAGGGGACGGGTTTTCGGTAAACTTACCCGGGAAATTATCGTGGCGGCAAAACATGGTGGTGGGGATATAGACTCGAATTTCCGGCTCAGGGTGGCGGTAGATCGGGCCAGGCAAGCGAATATGCCAATGGATAACATCGAAAGGGCGATCAAAAGAGGTACCGGTGAACTGGAAGGGGCTAACTACGAGGAGTTTAGTTATGAGGGCTATGGACCTGCGGGAGTCGCAATTTTAATGAGTATTGCTACAGATAACCGGAATCGTACTGCATCGGATCTACGCCACATTCTAGATAAGCACGGTGGTAATCTAGGGGAAACAGGGTGTGTTTCATGGATGTTCACCCAGAAGGGGGAACTGGCTTTGGATGTAGCGGGAATCGATGAAGATGAATTGATGCTCCAGGCAATTGAGGCGGGTGCAGAGGATGTTGAGGTCGACGAAGAAGAGGTTTGTATCTATACAGAACCAGGTGAGCTTCAAAAAGTACAAGAGATCCTAGAAGGTTTGGGGTACACCTTTTCCCGCGCTGAGAACACCATGGTTCCCAGCACTTACGTGCAGTTAAGCCGACAGGATGCGGAAAGAGTCCTTAAATTGATGGATGTCTTAGAGGATCATGATGATGTCCAGGAAGTATTTGCGAACTTTGATATCCCTGAGGAGATCATGGAGGAAATATCCCTGTCCTAAGCATAGGAGGAGCCTTCCTGTCTCATACTAGTGGTAGCTTGTGTATGAGCGGGGGATGTCCATGCGGCGGATTCTTGTAGTAGCGGTTGTTTCAATCACTATTTTGTTATACGTGTTATGCCAGATCGTGGTGCCAAGGGCCAGTAAAGAAAAGGAATTCACAAATGTGTTCATTGGCCCAGATTGGCATATTCAAATCATTTACCAGTCCGGTGGGCAATCCCAGCGCACAGAATCCATGGTTCCCAGTGTATTGGTGGGGTTAGAGGCCAGGAAGCTTGCTGAGCTATGTCCCTACTGGCAGCTGAAGACCGTGGGGTCTAATCGGATCACAGTAGAGGTAAATTTAGATCACGTTTTAGGCGAATACGCTGGGTGTCGTTTTATTGGTATTTGGGGAGACAATGTGGCGGTATTCGCTGGTATTCCCAATGTTCGACAAGTACCTTTGGAGTTTGCTCCTGTGCGGATCCAGGACTTACCGGACTATGAACTGGCTAATTTGGCCAGGGGCATTGGTTTTGATTCTACTGAAGAGAAATTGCAGTTTCTAGAAAGCCTACGGGAGTACCGGAGTGCCCGTTAGGTTTATTGTTTCTTTTGGTCTATGGAGGGCAATTATGTGACTACTATCTTAGGTATTGATCCGGGTACTGCAACCACAGGATATGGAATTATTTGCGCAAAGGGTAACAAACTTCAAGTCATACATTATGGTGCTATTTTAACCTCCCCCAAGCATGACATGCCCCATCGTCTTCAGCAGATCTACGCAGAGATCTCGGCATTGATTGCGCAGTACCGACCCAAGGCCATGGCTATCGAACAGTTGTTTTTTAACAAGAACATCACTACTGCACTAAGCGTGGGGCAAGCCAGAGGGGTCGGGATTTTGGCCGGCGCCCATGGGGGCCTGGCGATTGCTGAATACACTCCCCTGCAGGTTAAACAAACGGTGACAGGCGAAGGACGGGCTGATAAAAACCAAGTTGCTTTTATGGTCAAGCTCCTATTAGGACTCCAGGAAATACCAAAGCCCGATGATGTAACCGATGCATTAGCTATAGCCATATGTCATGCTCACACTAATCCGGTGTTAGCTCGTCTGGCAGGGGGGGACTAGGATGATTGATCGAGTGCGGGGTGAACTGATTCTGGAAGGTCCTGACTATGTAGTAGTAGATGTGGGAGGTATTGGCTACCGCTTGGTGGTACCTCAATCCACTAGGGACAACCTGCAGGAGTCAAGAGGAACTGTCTGTTTACTGACCCATTTACATGTTCGGGAAGATGCCTTGTTGCTATATGGTTTTAGTACCGAAGGGGAGAGGGAACTGTTTAGAGCACTAATAGGTGTTAGTGGCATCGGACCAAGGATCGCCTTAGCTGTGCTATCCACCCTCAGTCCAGGGCAAACCTACGGGGCCATTCGCCAGGGGGATATTAGTGTGCTTACCACTGTTCCTGGAATCGGCATGAAGACTGCTGAAAGATTGGTCTTAGAGCTAAGAAGCCAAGCGGAAAAGGCAGTAGTTGAGTCTATCGAGGTCTGTGCTGAACGGGGTGTTGAATCCGATGCCTTAGATGCTTTAGCTTCCTTAGGCTATACCAGAAGGCAGGCCCACGACGCCATTAGGCGTGCTTATCAGGAATTAGGTGAGCAGGTGAAGCTTGATGATTTGATCCGCCGAGCTTTAAGATATGTATCCTAAGGAGTTGAGAGTCATGGAGCGGCGGGAGGATGATCGCATTATTTCCGGTACCAGTCAGATTGAGGACGAGACCGAGATCAGTCTACGGCCCAACAAGCTGGAAACCTTTGTTGGACAAGATCGGGTTAAAGAGAATTTGGCAGTTTTTATTGAAGCTGCCCGGCAAAGGAAGGAGGCCCTAGATCATGTCCTACTCTATGGACCCCCGGGGCTTGGGAAAACTTCCTTAGCCCATATTATTGCAAACGAGCTTGGCGTTAGCATTCGAACCACGTCGGGACCGGCCATAGAGCGTCAAGGTGATCTAGTGGCAATCCTTACTAACTTAGATCCCGGTGATGTATTTTTCATCGATGAAATACACCGGCTAAGTCGAACCGTGGAGGAAGTGCTCTATCCAGCCATGGAGGATCGATCTGTGGATATTGTTATTGGTAAGGGCCCAGCGGCCCGTTCAGTGAGGTTGGATCTGTCTCCTTTTACGCTTGTTGGGGCCACCACCCGGGCCGGGATGCTAACATCACCGTTAAGGGACCGGTTTGGTGTGATCTGTCGACTCGAATTCTATGAAGACCAGGAGTTATACAATATTGTTAATAGAGCAGCAAGTATTTTGGGTGTCCAGATCGTGCCCGAAGCCGCGATGGAGATAGCCAAGCGTTCTCGGGGAACACCCCGGGTGTCTAATCGGTTATTGCGACGGGTTCGAGACTTTGCCCAGGTGAAGGCAAACGGTAAGATTACTCATAGCGTGGCTGCCGAAGCGTTAGATATGCTTGAAGTAGACCCCTTAGGACTAGATCGGATCGATCGCATGCTACTACTCACTATTCTCGAGAAATTTGATGGTGGTCCGGTGGGGGTGGAGACCTTAGCCGCTGCTATCGGAGAAGAAACCGAGACTATTGAGGATGTTTACGAACCATTTTTAATGCAGCTTGGCCTACTAAAAAGAACTCCGCGGGGGCGGACGGTAACAGCCCAGACATACCGATATTTCGATCTACCAGAGCAAAAGGACCTGGAGCAAACTGAACTTCTAGGTTAGGGAATGGGTAACTGTGAATGTAGGGAAGATCTTAATTCTACTGGGTGTTCTGCTTATTATGATCGGTAGTCTCTTGCACTTGGGACGAAGGGTTCCGTGGCCCGGTAGGCTACCGGGTGATCTTATCTTCCGCAAAGGAAACGTCACGGTCTATTTGCCTTTCGGTACATCAGTACTGCTTAGCTTGATCCTATCTGTTATTCTTTACTTGTTGCGGAAGGTCAAATGAAAGGAAACGTATAATTGGCACTCTATCGAACCGATGGAATTGTGTTGCGCACTTGGGATCTTGGGGAAGCCGATCGCGTCGCGGTGATCTTGACAGAGGAAGAAGGAAAGATCCCCGCAGTGGCTAAGGGTGCCCGCCGACCCCGATGTCGTTTGCGCAGTGTTTCCCAGAATTTTGTGCTAGCCCACTACCTCATGTATTCCGGCCGGAGTCTGGATACGATTAGTCAAGGGGAACTGAAAAGCTCCTTTGCTCCCCTGCGGGATGAATTGGTGAAAATGGCCTATGCCAGCTATATGGCGGAATTAGTAGACAAGTTTACTGTGGAGCGGGCCAAGGCCCCGGAGATCTTTTACCTTTTGCTGCAGGTGTTCGATGTTGCCTCCAAGCACGATTACCTGGAGGTGATCGCCCGTTGGTTTGAAATTCGTCTGATGACACTTCTAGGATACTCTCCTCACTTGGATACTTGTGTTCGATGCGGGCATACTGTAAACGAAGGAGTATTCCTACCTGAAGACGGTGGTATTGCTCATTCTAGCTGTGCTCCTCGGGCGGAATATCCGTTATCTCAAGCAGCTTTAGCCTGCATGAGAAGTCTTGCCAGTATGTCGGTTTTAGGTGTTATGAATCTGAGAATCTCGAAGCAAGTGGAACTGCAAATGCGCTTGGCTCTACGGGCCCACATAGCGCAGAATTTGACAAGTGAGCTTAAATCACTGGATTTTTTGCTTTCGGTTATCGGTTAGGAGGTGACCCTATGGGTGCACAGATGAGCGAACTGGAGAAGATTGACATTCTCCGGCAGCGTGGCAACATTGGCTATGCCGAGGCAAAAAGCCTCTTGATCTCGGCCAATGGGGATATTGTTGAGGCATTAATCAACTTGGAAGCCATGGAAAAGAGCAAAGGGTTAAACCCGGAAATGCTCGAGGAAAGAGGTCGGCAGACCCTAGAGAAGATTAAGGAATTGTTGCGCCGGGGAAACGCAGAGAAAATTAGAGTGAAGAAGGATAACGAAGTGATTATGGAATTACCAGTCACTGTAGGCGCGATTGGGGCTGTGCTTGCACCTATCGCTACTTTTGTGACCGGAGCAGCCTGTCTATTAGCCCGGTGTACCATTGAAATAGAACAAACAGGCGGCAAAACGATCACGGTCAATTCCAGCGAGGCGGAATCCACAGAGGGTGAGGATCCCCAAGCTGTTCCCGGAAGTTGACATGTTAGCCTAAGTTTGCTATATTCGTTCTACGGATGCGTAGAATGGGGTAATTGGGCTTAGCAGCGAGCCCATAGACGACCTTTCGTTTCCAAGGAAAGAGACGAAAGGTTTTTCTATATGAAAGAAGGGGACATTGATGAATCTGCAGGAGATGATTTTCCGGCTGCAGCGATTCTGGGCCAAGCAAGGATGTGTCATTGCTCAACCCTACGATATGGAGGTAGGGGCCGGAACAATGGCACCGGCTACATTTTTGCGCGTCCTTGGTCCAGAACCGTGGAAAGTGGCCTATGTTCAGCCTTGCCGGCGGCCCAAGGATGGACGCTATGGGGATAATCCAAATCGGATGCAGCACTACTATCAGTATCAAGTAATTATGAAACCAGTACCAACGAATATACAGGATCTCTACCTCCAGAGTCTGCAAGCTCTAGACATTGATCTCTTGGAGCATGATATTCGATTTGTCGAAGATGATTGGGAGTCACCAACACTAGGAGCATGGGGACTTGGTTGGGAAGTATGGTTGGATGGGATGGAGATAACTCAGTTTACCTATTTTCAACAGGTGGGTGGCTTGGATCTAGATCCCATTTCGGTTGAGGTTACCTACGGAATAGAACGGCTTGCTATGTACATCCAAGGGGTGGACGACTTTTTTTCCTTGGAATGGGTAGATGGCATCACCTATGGTGATGTCTTTAAGGACAATGAGATCCAGTTTTCAAAGTACAATTTTGATACAGCCGATGTCCAGCTTCTTTTTCAGTTATTTACAAGCTATGAAGCAGAAGCAAAAAGACTGCTTGAAGCGGCCCTAGTCTTACCTGCTTATGATTATATCCTGAAGTGTTCTCATACCTTTAACTTACTGGATGCTAGGGGAGCTGTCAGTGTTACTGAACGGACTGGTTTTATTTCCCGGGTGAGGGACTTGGCTCGCTCTGCGGCAGAGAAGTACTTGGAATATCGCAAAGAGCAAGGATTTCCCTTGTTAAAAGATGATGTTAAGGAGGTCGAAGCCCGGTGAATGATCTGTTACTTGAAATTGGATGTGAGGAGCTTCCCGCGAGATTCATCCCTGGGGTCCTGGAACAGTTGACGCTTAAGGTACAGCACTATCTGGGTGAGGCGAGGATCTCCTATAACAAAGTAAATACCTTTGGTACCCCTCGCCGTTTAGCCTTAATTATTGAGGGTGTGGCAGGTAAACAACAGGATCTGGAGGAGGAGATCAAGGGTCCGCCGCTTAAGGTCGCCTTTGACTCAGCAGGTAATCCCACCCAGGCTGCCTTGGGGTTCGCGCGTAACCAGGGGGTGGCCCCGGCGGATCTTGTACAAAAGAGTATTGCGGCAGGGGACTACGTTTATGCGGTGATCAGGCAGGTAGGCGAGGATACCGAGAATTTGCTACCGGCGATTTTGGAAAGGGTCATCGGAGAACTTAGCTTTCCAAAGTCAATGCGGTGGACGACTAAACAACGGTTTGCCAGACCCATCCGGTGGCTTCTCGCCCTTTATGGGAACAAGGTGCTAAGTATTGAGTATGCCGGTGTGCGTAGTGGTAATAATAGCTATGGGCATCGTTTTTTGCATCCGGGACCAGTAAAGATCGAAAAACCTGCCGATTACTGCCAGGCAATGGAAAAGGCGTGGGTGATTGTGGACCAGGAGGCAAGGAAGGCCGTGATTTCCCAGCAGATTGATGCGATTGCAAAGCAGGTAGAAGGAGAAGTAATGGCCCAAGATGAGCTTCTTTGGGAGATCGTCTATCTAGTAGAGTATCCCACGGCCCTTTGCGGTAGTTTCGATCCAGCATATCTGACGCTACCTCCGGAAGTATTGATTACACCGATGAAGGAACACCAACGGTACTTTCCACTTTTGGATGATGCTGGTCAATTACTTCCAAAGTTTATCGCGGTTCACAATGGTACCGATGAACACTTAGATCTCATCCGAATGGGAAATGAGCGGGTGTTAAAGGCCCGACTAGATGATGCGAGATTCTTCTACAACGAGGATCTCAAAAGGACCCTAAGGTCCCGGGTTGATGATCTGAAGGCAGTGGTGTTTCAAGAACAGTTAGGTACCATCTATGAGAAGGTGGAGCGTACCGGCAAGCTCGCTGCTTATTTAGCAGACCAACTTGGGTTAGAGCAGGAAAGACGGGACCATACGATCCAGGGTGCCTATCTTGCTAAGGCAGATCTGGTGACCAATATGGTGGGAGAATTCCCCGAGCTTCAAGGAGTGATGGGTCGGGAATATGCCTTGTATGATGGTGAACCGAAGGGTGTGGCCATGGCGATCTATGAGCATTATTTACCTCGCTTTGCCAATGATCAAGTGCCCCAGACGTTGCCTGGTGCGTTGGTAGGGATTGCCGATCGGATCGATACCATTGTAGGCTGTTTCGCGGTTGGCCTTACGCCAACAGGCTCCCAGGATCCCTACGCCCTACGCCGGCAAGCAGCAGCGGTATTGACCATTATTCTCGAGCATGATTTACCCTTGAATCTTACGGAACTGATCACTAAGTCCTATGAACTATATCTGGAGGGGCACAGTCTCCAAATTCCAGTTCAGGATATGGTAAGTGAGTTTTTCAAAGCGAGATTCCAGCGCATATTAGAAGAAGTCTACGGGCTTCGTTATGATATCGTTGAAGCCGTTTTAGCTGCGGGCATTGGTCCTGTGACCGACGTGCTAGTGCGGGGTGTGGTGCTCCAGGAAGCGTTGGAGCAAGGACATCTGGAGTCCTTACTCAAGGCATACGAGCGGGTGAGTAATCTAGCCGCTAAGGCTACCCAGGAGGAAATAGATCCTCAACTTCTCACAGAGGAGGCAGAGGGTCATCTCTTCTCAGTTTACAAACGGGTGGAGGAGGAAGTGGAGAGCCTTGTGGCAAACCGGTCCTACCGTAAGGTGGTAGATAGCCTGCAGGCCCTTGTCGATCCTGTGGATAATTTCTTTGACAAAGTATTAGTGATGGCAGAAGACTCCGCCATCAGAGCCAACCGTTTGGCCCTCTTGGCGGCCATATCCCGGGTGATGTCCAGTCTGGGGAATCTGAAATCAATCAGGGTTAGCTAATCTTTGTCAAGAAATGCACTTGACAAAGAAGGAGATTGGTATCTTTTAACGAATATACCCTGAGGTGTTTACTCTTTTAGATGGGCTTGTCCCTTTTATAGATCTGTACTGTGTCTGTTAATAAGGAGGAAAGATTTGATGAAAAAGTATGTTTACTTTTTTGGTGGTAAAGAGTCGGAAGGCAATGCCACCATGCGCAATCTACTAGGGGGAAAAGGTGCTAATTTGGCTGAAATGGCGAGTTTGGGCATTCCTGTACCGCCTGGTTTTACCATAAGCACTGAGGCTTGTACCGAGTTTTATGATAACAATCAAGAGTGGCCAAAGGGATTGAAGGAACAGGTAGCCGAGAATCTAAAGAAGGTTGAAGCTGCCATGAATGCTACCTTCGGTTCTAATGAA
Source organism: Limnochordia bacterium (assembly GCA_023230925.1). Classification (NCBI taxonomy): domain Bacteria; kingdom Bacillati; phylum Bacillota; class Limnochordia; species Limnochordia bacterium. Next base: position 38,257 of record JALNWK010000020.1, on the reverse strand, counting down.
AATCCCCTGCTGTTTTCCGTTCGGTCCGGTGCTAGGGTTTCCATGCCTGGGATGATGGATACTGTCTTGAATTTGGGCCTTAATGACGAGACGATCCAAGGCTTGATTAGGCAGTCGAATAACGAACGTTTTGCCTATGATAGCTATCGGCGCTTCATCCAGATGTATGGTGATGTGGTGTTAGGCATGGAACATGCCGATTTCGAGCGAGTCCTTGAGGCGAAAAAGGCTGCTAAGGGTGCGAAGCTAGATACAGATTTGACCACTGAGGATCTGAAGGAGATCGTGGCGGAGTATAAAGCCCTCGTTAAGAAGGAAACGGGCAAGGACTTCCCCGAAGAGCCTATGGAACAGTTGCACGGGGCGATCAATGCGGTATTTGATTCCTGGAACAATCCCCGGGCCATTAAGTACCGAGAGATTAATGGTATTCCAGGACATTGGGGTACGGCAGTCAATATTCAAACCATGGTCTTTGGTAACATGGGCGAGAACTCAGGTACTGGTGTGGCCTTTACGAGGAACCCCTCGACTGGTGAGAATGTGTTCTACGGCGAGTACCTCATGAACGCTCAAGGTGAAGACGTGGTCGCTGGGATTAGGACCCCGCACCCGATTAGTGATTTAAAAGAGGAAATGCCAGAGATCTACAACCAGCTGGTGAATATTTACCTGACCCTGGAAAAGCACTACAAGGATATGCAGGATATTGAGTTTACCATTCAAGAAGGTAAGCTATACATGTTGCAGACAAGAAGTGGAAAACGGACTGCAACGGCGGCAGTGAAGATTGCTGTGGACTTGGTAAATGAAGGTCTCATTGACATAAACACCGCGCTACTGCGGGTTGAACCGACACAACTGGATCAGCTATTACATCCCCAGATTAGTCCTAAGACCAAGTATGATGCGGTTGCTAAGGGACTTCCTGCTTCTCCAGGAGCAGCTGTGGGTCGTGTAGTATTTGATGCAGAAGAGGCCGAGCAGTTGGTGCACGATGGGGAAAAGGTTATTCTTGTACGAACTGAGACATCACCGGAGGATATCGGCGGGATGCATGTGGCCGAGGGAATCTTGACCTCACGGGGTGGTATGACCTCCCACGCAGCTGTAGTAGCAAGGGGTATGGGGAAATGTTGCGTAGCTGGTTGTGGTGACGTTGCTGTAAACGAGGCAGCACAACAGTGCACCATTAAAGGACATACAGTCAAGAAAGGCGATTGGATTACCTTAAACGGTACCACGGGCGAAGTTATTCTAGGTCAGGTGGAACTGGTACAGCCCGAATTGAGCGGAGATCTGGGCGTACTCTTGGGCTGGGCCGATGAGCTGCGCACCTTAAAGGTTAGAACAAATGCGGATACTCCTGTGGATGCTGAGGTCGCAAGGGACTTTGGGGCCGAGGGTATTGGGCTATGCCGGACGGAGCATATGTTCTTTGGCGAAGACCGGATTATGGCCGTACGAGAGATGATCTTAGCCGATAACATCGAGGCGAGGAAAAAGGCCTTGGCCAAGATCCTTCCCTACCAGAAGGAGGACTTTCTTGGTATCTTTAAGGCCATGAAGGACTTGCCGGTAACCATTCGGTTATTGGATCCTCCCTTGCATGAGTTTTTACCCCATGATGAGGGTATCCGGAAGAAGGTAGCCGCAGAATTAGGTGTTTCCGATGAGGTCCTACAAGAGAAGGTTGAATCCTTGAAGGAGTTCAACCCCATGTTGGGTCATCGAGGCTGTCGACTTGGTGTCACCTATCCAGAGATCTACCGTATGCAGGTTCGGGCGATCTTTGAGGCGGCATGTGAGCTGACTAAGGAAGGGTATACCATTATTCCTGAGGTAATGATTCCCTTGGTCGGAAAGGTTACCGAGTTTGCGTATCTGAAGAAGGAATGTGTAGAGGTAGCCGAAGCGGTAATGGCTGAGTTTGGCGTAAAATTGGAGTACCATATTGGAACCATGATCGAAGTACCCCGGGCAACACTTACCGCGGACGAGATTGCTCTGCAAGCAGACTTCTTCTCCTTTGGTACCAATGACTTAACCCAAATGACCTTTGGGTTTAGCCGGGATGATGCAAAGTTCCTTGATGATTACAAGGAGAAGGGGATTTTGGAGAAGGATCCCTTCCAGACCCTGGATGTGGATGGCGTCGGACAACTAGTAAGGATTGCCGTCGAGAAGGGCCGTGGTGCGAAACCTGGTTTGAAACTCGGTATCTGCGGAGAGCACGGTGGAGATCCTGCTTCGATCGAGTTTTGCCACGAAGTAGGTCTTGACTACGTAAGTTGTTCGCCCTATCGTGTACCAATTGCGAAACTTGCGGCGGCACAGGCCAAGATTAAGCAAGGCCAGTAGGGTATGGGGTTTTAGGGCAGTGATCCAAAACCCGCACCCTTAAGGGTGCGGGTTTTTACATCCCCGTGTTGGAGAGAGCAGGAGCGCAGAGGGTCCTGCATTGGCTTCAAAGGTGGTGTGGGTTTTGGTCAATACGAGGCAGTACCAAGAGGAATTCGAGGAGAAATATTTATCTCCCCTAGCTAGCAAAAGCAGAAATTCGGTCGGCCGAGTGGTGCCAGAGGAGGAGTGTTCCCTGCGGACAGCCTTCCAGCGGGATCGGGACCGGATTATTCACTGTAATGCTTTTCGTCGATTGAAACACAAGACCCAGGTGTTTATCTCACCGGAGGGGGATCACTACCGGACACGACTTACCCACACCCTGGAGGTGGCTCAGATTAGTCGTACCGTTGCCCGGGCCCTTTGGCTAAATGAGGATCTTACAGAGGCCATCGCCTTAGGCCATGACCTTGGTCACACCCCCTTTGGCCATGGGGGGGAACGTACACTAGATCAGCTTTACCCCTCTGGGTTTAGACATAATGAACAGAGTTTGCGGGTGGTGGATGTCTTAGAAAGTAGTCTAGGAAGAACAGGGCTAAACCTCACTTGGGAGGTACGGGACGGCATTGCCTGCCATACAGGACCGAAAATGCCGGCCACCCTGGAGGGTGAGATCGTCCGGATTTGCGATCGGATTGCCTATGTTAATCATGATCTGGAAGATGCGGTTCGGGCTGGGCTGATTCAACCAAAGGATCTTCCATCGAATTGCAATATTCCCCGAGGACAGCGGATTAATGCCATGGTCAAGGATCTGGTGGAATACAGCTATGGTAAGCAGAGGATCAGCATGAGTCCCGAAGTGAGCCAGGCCACCGCGTCCCTCAGACAGTTTCTCTTTGAACGGGTGTACTTGGATGCGGTAGCGAAGGTCGAGGAAAGAAAGGTTGAAGGACTGCTGAGCCAACTCTATGAATACTATGTAATGAACCCCGAAACGGCAAAGGGACATATAGATATTGAAGAAGATGATCCCCAGCTTTTAGCTAAAGACTATATTGCTGGAATGACGGACCGCTATGCGCTCTGTGAATACCAACGCTTGTTTTTGCCCGGGCGTTGGGAGGGAAGATAACCCAATGAAAAGACGACTCGGTCTATGGGTCTAAGCCTATCTGACCCTGAGTTTTAGGGGAAGCACGGGAATGGAACCCCAGATGGCTTGGATAAGGATCAATGGAGAAAAACCTTTGTTCGGTAAGCAGGATATAGTCTAAGCATGGCGAATGTAGACATACTGTTAGGTATCATTAGGAAGGTAGGTGTTGTTTGTTGGTTCCCCTCCTCACAAAAGAGGTAATCGAGGAGGTCCGCGTCCGTAATGATATTGTCGATATAATTTCCGGTTATGTTGATTTAAAACAAAGCGGCAAGAATCACCTTGGACTTTGTCCCTTTCACTCAGAAAGAACGCCGTCTTTTACTGTATCGGCAGAGAAGCAGCTGTATTATTGTTTTGGCTGTGGAGCCGGTGGAAATGTCTTTAACTTTATCATGGACATTGAAAACCTAGAGTTTGTCGATGCTGTTAAGTTTTTAGCCACCCGTGTTGGTGTCACCATAGAGCAATGGTCCTCACCGGAAAGCCAAAAACAGCTGCGTAAAAGGGAAGTCGCCTATGCCGCAAATGAAGTGGCCTGTGAGTTCTATGTCCGCTGCCTTGGGGAGACCAAGCGTGCCCAGCCGGCTAGGGATTATCTAGCTAAAAGGGGACTCAGCCCGAAGGTTGTGGAGGACTTTCAGTTAGGGTATGCCCCGGCGGGCTTCGGGGTTTTGAAGGGAGCCTTGGGGCGTACGGGCATAGACGAGCAAACAGCTGTTGAAGCGGGTCTGCTTATTACCTCTAGTAAGCATGGTCGGACCTACGATCGATTTCGTCATCGGATCATGTTTCCGATCTGGAATCCCCAAGGCAGGATCATAGGATTTGGCGGTCGTATTCTTGATGGTGATGGTCCTAAGTATCTTAATTCTCCTGAGTCTCCGATTTTTAGTAAGAAGGAGAACCTTTATGGGTTACACTTAGCCCGGGCCAGTATTCGTAGGGAAAAACGGGTAGTAGTAGTGGAAGGCTACATGGACTGTATTAGCTTACATCAAGTTGGTATTACCAATGTGGTGGCATCACTAGGTACTGCTTTTACTAGAGAACACGCCCGACTCCTTGCCAAGGAGTCCAGGGAGGTTGTTATTGCCTATGATGCAGATACCGCCGGGATTGCAGCCACGTTACGGAGTCTGGATATCCTAGCAGAGCAAGGGCTTAGGGTCTTGGTTATGAGCCTGCCTTTAGGTGAGGATCCGGATAGTTTTATTCAGTCTAGAGGGGTTGAAGGTTGGAAGGAGCTTGAAGGAAATGCTCTTTCACTCCTAGATTTCAAGATTCATGCAGGACTACAGGGTGTAGACAAGGAGGATAGTAATTGGCAGATCCATGGCACCCAAGCGATACTACCGATTCTTCTTGATATAGAGAGCCCGGTGGTGCTGGAGACCTACCTCGGAAAGGTCAGTACCCTGCTTGACCTACCGACAGACGTACTTCGGGCTGAGGTGGACAGGCATAAACAAGGACAAAGACGAACTAGGCGGCGTCGGCATATAACTGGAAAAGCGGGATATAATAGTAAAGATCAGGAGCCGAACGTAGCAAACAATAGGTATCTTGCGGAACGAAGACTATTGCAGTGGGTATTGCTCCATCCTGACTACCTTGAAATTGTTCGGACGGAAATTACGGAAGAATATTTTGCATGTCCGGCTTTTCGCAGGATATATTGTGTGCTTCTCGAAAACAATTATGGTAGTAGTACTAGGATAGATCAGATTTACGATTTAGTCCAGGACGATGAAGTGCGCAAGACTTTAGGGTTCTTGCTGAACCTATCGGCGGATAATTTGCCGGATTTACAGGATTGTATCAATAGAACACGGGAGCTTTACTATCGACGTTGGTTAAGCAGCTTAGAGAAAAGGCTCAAGAATCTAGATCGCAATGCTGCTGACTATCTTGAAGAGTTGGCGGATTTGCTAATACAGTATAGAGAATGCAAGGAATCATTGGTGCAATGGAAAAAGTAACAGATAACCCCATTAAGCTTATTGAGAAAGGAGGGAGGCAAAAGTGAAAAAGGACTTGACAGATATCAAAGGTTTGAAGACCTTAATTGTTGAAGGTAAGTCGGCTGGAGAATTAAGCTATAAGCAAATTATGGATACATTGCAGGATGTGGACCTCGATCCGGATCAAATCGATGAAGTCTACCAAATGATGGAAAAAGAAGGTATTAATATCATTTCTGCCGATGGTGAAACAGCTGATGTATCTGAGAATGGCAAAGATGACGGTGACGAAGAGCTGGAACTGTCGGTGCCGGATACGGTAGATCTCGATGATCCGGTACGGATGTATCTAAAGGAGATCGGTCGGATTCCCTTATTAGTTGCCGAAGAGGAAGTGGTGTTGGCTAAGCGGATTGAGCAAGGGGATGAGAGTGCCAAAAGAGAATTGGCCGAGGCAAATCTGCGCTTGGTGGTGAGTATTGCCAAACGGTATGTGGGCCGTGGGATGCTTTTTCTCGACCTGATCCAAGAGGGAAACATGGGCTTAATGAAAGCCGTCGAAAAGTTTGACTATCGTAAGGGATACAAGTTTAGCACCTATGCCACATGGTGGATCCGCCAGGCAATTACTAGAGCAATAGCTGATCAGGCCCGTACCATTCGGATTCCGGTACACATGGTAGAGACGATAAATAAGCTGAATCGGGTACAGCGAGAGTTGCTACAAGAGTTAGGGCGGGATCCAACACCTGAGGAGATAGGTGATATTATGGGTCTTTCTGGAGAACGGGTCCGAGAGATTATGAAGATTGCGCAGGAACCAGTGTCTTTGGAAACGCCAATTGGCGAAGAGGAAGACAGTCACTTGGGTGACTTTATTGAAGACCAAGATGCGTTAGCGCCTGCAGAGGCCGCATCCTTCCAAATGCTACGAGAACAGCTAGAAGACGTTCTGGATGGCTTGACGGAAAGAGAGGAAAAAGTTCTCAGACTCCGGTTTGGAATTGATGACGGCAGAACGCGTACTCTAGAAGAAGTGGGGAAGAAATTTGGTGTCACCAGGGAACGGATCCGTCAGATTGAGGCGAAGGCGCTGCGTAAATTGCGGCATCCGAGTCGTAGCAAGAAGCTGAAAGACTTTCTTGAGTAAGGTTAATCTCTTAGGGGATTGACCTAGCAGCTCTTCTTTTGTATAATTAGAGTCGGATCGTTCCCCGGTAGCTCAACGGTAGAGCACCCGGCTGTTAACCGGGTGGTTGTAGGTTCGAATCCCACCCGGGGAGCCAAGGGCCCTTAGCTCAGCGGCAGAGCAGTGGACTCATAATCCATTGGTCGCTGGTTCGAACCCAGCAGGGCCCACCAAACTTCTTCTCTTACTATCTCACTCAGACATTTCCAGGGTAGCATATTTGTCAATGAACCCGTTCTTGATACTTCAAAGGCGACCTTTCTATAAAAAAAAGGAGGCGCTTACGCTACCTCCTTCATTACAGACGTTACTGATGAGTTCTAGGCTTCATCAGTGGCCGCTATTTGACTTGCATGGTGAGATTCCCCGCGTTCAATGATGATGTAGACCGCGGAGTCAATGGTGCGGTTAGGGATTGCATGTAACTTGCCCTCGTCATCCATTATCTTCGTTTTTCTGATGGTGATCTCCTCAATATACCCTTCGATGTTTCCTGACCTGATCCGATAGCCAACTTTGAAGTCTTTATCGGAAATGAGGAAGATGCCGGCCAATAGGTCTTGGGTTACATTGGAGAACCCCGTGGCCAGGGCCATGGCTACCAACGCGATAGACCCACCTAAGGCCAAGGAGATTTCTGTTAGTCCCATCACGTTGAAAACAGCCGCGAAAATAATGATCCAACTTACCGTACTGATAATGGACAATACCAGTGAGGTTAGAGTCGGATCAATCCGACTGAGGGACAATGCTTCGCCGATTACCTTCTTGATTAGCTGTGTAACCAGGTATAGGACAATTAAGGTAAGCGCAGCAGTAGGTATTCTGTGTAGATAAGGTAGGGCAGATTCCCATAGGGCTTGCATATATAGACTCCTTCCAGTTGAAGTAACAAGAATACTGAAGTGTTCTTCATCGACGCCCTGAATCCTTCTTGACAACATTCAAACATGCAGGAAAGATTCAGGAAAGATGAAATAGGGTGGAAGATTGGTCAGACAAATGAGATCTTTGGGCGCGGATGTCTCCAAGTGAACAGACGGTTTGAAGCAGAATGTGGGTGAAGACACTATCGCATTATTAACCTAACGTATTCCATCATGATCTTGTCGAATTGCTGAGATAACTTCTGAACCCTAGGATCTTGATGATTGCCCCCAGCTTGGCTTAATGCATTCTCCAACTGCTGACGAATTCTTTCAAGCTCGCGCCTTTTTTGTGCTTTTAGTGTCTCCATGGAGCACTCCTTTGAGAATATAGTCAGCGACCGAAAGTGTCAAATTTAGAAACGAGTCATAAGAGTGTCTATAGGGATAATTATAAGATTCGCTGCTTAGACTTAAGGCTCCTGCAGGGGTTATATGGAAAAAGTGGTAACGGATGTCTTCGGCTTTATCCATCAAGGTGTAAGATGGGAGATCTAATCATAGATGCGTTCGGTTACTCCATTATAGCATGAGAAAAACTCATTGCCCCATTTGAAGGCGGTAATGCCGTAGAGCATACTGCTCCAGTCAATCGCTGCCAAATGTCGGGGGTACCAAGCTCGTCCTGGACAGAAACGAGATAAACCGTACTTATATGCATGGTTAAACAGGGGATCACTGGTGTTGCCATGTGTTTGAATGTATTCATGCATACGAAAGAGGTCAAAAACGCCCTCCGGGTAGACGGGAAGGAACCCGGCAACGATATACGGGGACACTGTAAGGGTAGGATTATTGCCAATGGTATCTGCCTGGTAGTATTCCTGGTAGTTAACGCCGGCGCCGTGTCCCCATATATAGGGGGGCAGGTCATGGTTACGCCAATCTGCCTTGTCTGCCAAGGCAATATTGCGCAAGATTCCTTGGTAACAGGGACTAGTTGTGTAGTCGTTGATTAAGTAGAAGGGAAACTGATAAACAAAGGATGATGGGATTCCCTGGGGCATACCGAGAAGCTTCTTGCCGTATCGTCTATGTATAGGCATCCTGTTGAGTCGTACATCGCGGAAAAGGTTCTGCCATAGAAGACTGCCTTTAGGGTGAACGTGGGCTGTGATATAAGCCAGTATGGAGTACTCGTTAAAAGGACAAATGGGTTCAGCACCCTTTCCATCCTCCATAGACATATAGAAAACTCCTGAATCGCCATCGGCAATGGCTGCCCTCCAATCAATTGAATGGAAGATCTTCCGGGTAAGACGGATCATTGCTGGATCTTGGAAGTAGTTGCAGGCGAAAACGGCACCACAAATGAAAAGGGCTGTGTCAACCGTGGAGAATTCTGCGTTCATTCTGCATTCACCGGTAGCAACATCGAACCAGTGGCGGAAATACCCGGTATCCGGGTCCCTTTCGGGCCGACACGGCCCCTTCTCATGTGCCATAGTCTGCAATGTCGTCATGGCTTTCCCGGCGGCGTTTTTCTCCCAACCGGCATAGTCGGCAATGGCTAACCCGATTAATCCTACGCCATTGGCGGCAACAGAACAGGGGATTTGCTCTTGCTTACGGACTACATAGGCATCCCGATACATGCCCGTAGGCTCAAACCGCAAGTCATCGATCAACTTGTAGGCACTCCAATGCTGTTCATCCAAGAAGTCTTTGATCTGGAAAGGTAGTGTATTATAGTTTCTGTCGCCCAAAGCTCTAAGCATAGAGGCACCTCGGCTGTTGTCATTAGCATCATATTGAACATCTGCTGTTGTTTCTCCTGCTGATTTGCGTTAGCACAATCTGCCTATTGTGTCATTCATCTAGCGGTAGGTCTTAGACGGTGATGGCAGCTTTTTCTGTATAGGTAGTGCCGGCATTTGTGCAATAACGGATGACTGCTATCGAAAAAATTACTTGCCATAGAATCCTTGAAGTGGTATAATACTTATACAATTCAATATCATCCACGCATGCCGAATGTCAGTCACTGACAACGGGGGACCCGGTTAATTGGGGTGAGGCTTAGTTTTACTAAGCGGGGCTAACCTTTCAGCCCTAACCCGACAGCTAACCTCGTAGGCGCCGGAAAGGAGGCGTGTGGTACGTTTTCGGACCACGTAGCCTTTGTACGTGGTCTTTTTTTGTGTAGATTAAGTAAGAGGAGGATTCCATATGAAAGTAGAGAGAATTCTCAGTGAACTTGAAAAAGCAAGGGGACAATTGGAGAATGCACGGCGACAAGCGGAAGAGAAAACAATGAAAAGCGCAGTCAAGGAGTATGAACGGTTGTTCAATCAGTATTTGCGTATAGTTGGCATCACTGAGGACTAGTTTTGTTTTGTTGCCACGGTAAGCTGGTCGATGCTTGAAATAATGGCGGTTGTCCCGCTTCTGTTGATCTTAGGGTGCTTTCCGAGCACCCTAATCCTACGCCCCGTAGCTCACATAGGAGTTTTACATTATTTCGTCCCACTGGTCAATATACGCGAAAACCCCGCGACGCATATGCGAAAACAAACTGTGGTGAAAGATTTCCATCGGCTGAACTCCTAAGGGCACTATGGCCCAAATAGGTGATAGAGTATCCTGAGTTTCACCTCAAACGGCACAAATCTAATCTCTTATTGGCAGGATTATTCCGGAAGAAAATAGAAATAACAAACACAAATGCCAAAAAGCGGGGGATGATTTTGAAAAAGACCATACTGCTTGCTAGTCTCATCTCGTTAATGCTTGGTGCCTTTGCTTATGCCGAAACCTTAGAGGATTACGTCGGGACAGGTATGGAGGATTACCGCTGGAACTTGACTTCTCATACTAAGCTAGACAATGGTGTTGATGCTTATTTCCTTGATCTGTCCTCCGGTAGGTGGCAGAATATTGTCTGGAACCATCGGCTAAGGGTGCTTGTACCACCAGGAAAACCAACCGGCGCGATCGTCTTTGTTACCGGGAGTGGCTCGGGAACAGCTGAGCTGCAATGGTTATCGGAGGCGGCAGTGGTTACCCGACAGGTAGTCGTTATTCTACACGATGTTCCCAACCAGCCCCTTTTTGGTGGGATGAAAGAAGATGAACTACTGGCTTTCACATGGACTCAATTTCTAAAGACCAAGGATACCACTTGGCTATGTCATTTACCAATGACCCGGGCGGTGGTCAGAGCGATGGATGCTGTAGATGAGTTTGCCTTAGGGCAACTAGGGCGTAAACCGAAGGGATATATGGTCTGCGGTGGATCTAAACGGGGATGGACCACCTGGTTAACTGCAGCGGTGGATCAGCGGATCTTAGGTATTACCCCTGCTGTGTACGATAACCTCAATTTACCTGCCCAACTAGAGCATCAAATAGCAGCTTGGGGAGATTATAGCTTTAAGATAAGCGATTACACTTCTCTTAATCTGCACGAGATCGTAGACACCCCTGAAGGACAGATTCTGGTGAGTATTGTGGACCCCTATGCCTACAGAGAGAAAATCAGTGTACCGAAGCTAATAGTCAACGGTACAAACGACCCCTACTGGCCTGTGGACGCAATCCATTGTTACGTGGATGATCTTGTGGGTGACACCTATTTCCTCTATGTACCTAATGCAGGCCATGATCTCGGGGGAGATCCGAGGGTAATCATTCCCACACTAGCTGCCTTTACCCAAAGCGTGTTGGTAGGGGATCTCCAATTACCTAAGCTAGCATGGGAGATCCAAGAGGTGGGCAATCAGATCCAATTTCAGGTACATTCGGACCAGCGGGTGAAGGAAGGGAAGTTCTGGTTAAGTATTAGCAGTAATAGGGATTTTCGCAACACAAATTGGATGAGTGTCAACGCCCAGACAAATGATCGGGATGTGTATCATGAGTTTTACAAAGTGAAGGATCCCCTGGCTGTCTATGGGGAGCTTACCTATGAGACGCCCTGGGGTAGTTTCATCCTGTGTACACCTGTTTACGTATTTGAATGAATGTGAGGTAATACCGTGAGGATTAGTGATATAGCTACGAAACTGGAGTCGTTGGCGCCCATTTCCTATGCAGAGAAATGGGATAATGTGGGACTACTCATTGGTGATCCCAGAACGCCGGTCGAAAGACTCCTTGTGACCTTGGATGTAGATGCAGACTCGGTACAGTATGCAATCGAGCAGGGTTGTTCCTTGATCATAGCCCATCATCCTTTGATCTTTAAGCCGATACCCAGGATCAACCAAGCAACAGAGCTTGGTCGACTTATATCAGTACTGCTCAAACATGATATTGGAGTATATGTGGCCCATACTAACATGGACGCTGCGAGGGAAGGACTAGGACACTGGGTCGCCGAGCTGTACCATCTTCAGAACGTGAGGATTCTAAGTACCACTCAAAACCAGAATCTGTATAAGATTGTCGTTTATGTCCCCGTAGGCAGCGAAGATAAAGTAAGGGACGCCTTAATAAAGGGTGGCGCAGGACATATTGGAGACTACAGTCATTGTACCTTTCAAGTTCTTGGGACTGGCACCTTCCTCCCCTTGGAAGGTACCAGTCCCTACATTGGTTCTGTTGGGTCCTTAGAAAGGGTGGATGAACTACGCCTGGAAACCATTGTCCCTGGTCATCATCTTCACCGGGCTTTATCCTTAATGATGGCTGCTCATCCTTATGAGGAAGTAGCCTATGATGTATACAAATTGGAGAACCGTGCTGAAGTTGGCATAGGTCGTATTGGTCATCTACCAAAGGAGATGACTCTTAGGGAACTGGCTGAGTACACCGAGGAGATGTTGCACACAACGGTCCGGGTGAGCGGCCAACTAGAACGGCCCATTAACAAGGTAGCCATATGTCCAGGAAGCGGCGGGAACCTTGTGCATACCGCAGGATCCAAGGGTGCTGATGTTTTTGTTACCGGTGATATCAAATACCATGAGGCGTTAGAAGCACAAGCTAGGGGTCTAGCCTTAATCGATGCTGGGCATCGGGCCACGGAACTACCCTTTGTGGAGCGAGTAGCCTGCTATCTTCAAGATGAGGCAATCTCCGTTTACCACTACGTTCCAAAGGAGCGTAGTGTGCTTCAAACACTGACCATGGCTTCTGATCTAACTGATAATCAATAGTCAGATTAGGTGGTTCCTGCTGGAACTCGAGGACTGTCTATTGATGGTTCTATGATTTTTGACATAGGAATAGACTATATGCTACAATGCAGGTGATGATACAGGAATACGCCCTGAGTAAACTGGGTGATCGCGCGTTAAGCGAGGAAAGTCCGGGCTCCATAGGGCATGGTGCTGGGTAACGCCCAGTGAGGGTGACCTCAAGGATAGTGCCACAGAAAGCAGACCGCCCCTTGTAGGGGTAAGGGTGAAAAGGTGCGGTAAGAGCGCACCAGCGATTAGGTGACTAATCGGCTTGGTAAACCCCACCAGGAGAAAGACCAAATAGGAGGGAGCAAAGACGGTGGCCCGCCGATCCCTCGGGTTAGGTCGCTAGAGGAACCAGGTAACTGGTTCCCAAGATGGATGATCATCCTAGACAGAACCCGGCTTATAGGTTTACTCAAGGATTTGACCCCGGAGAGATCCGGGGTTTTCCTATTTCCCCGCCCTTAGGTTCATCATTGTTCTGTTTTGTGGAGTCTGTGAGTAGAATTAGGTGATGGACTCTTACAAAAAGGGTGATCCTAGTGTTGCGCAGACTAATCTCTAGATTCCTCCCAACGAAAGGTGCCCCATCGGGGCAGAGCTTCCTTGGCGGTTCATTGGTGCTTACCTTAAGTGGTTTCATTAACCGAGTCATTGGATTTGTCTATTCTGCCTGCATTATTCGCTGGGCAGGCGGTGAGGCGATGGGCTTATATCGAATGGCAGCTCCGGTTTATGTCACATTGTTTACCTTGGCCACGGCGGGAATTCCCTATGCACTATCGGTGCGGGTAGCGGAGGAGTTTGCCACAAATAATCCGGCAAAGGCCCATCGATTACTCAGTAAATGTCTAAGAATTACCTTAACTACCAGCCTTCTTTCTATCGTCGGTCTGTGGGTTGCCTTAGGTCCCTTCTCCAAGATAGCCTTTAGTGATCCCCGGGCCGGTAAGGTAGCTTGGACCCTGGCGCCTTGCTTGGTAATCGGACCCGTAGCGACTCTCCTTGAAGGATATTTTGAAGGACGCAAGCTGATGCTTAGTCTTGGGTTTGCCCAGGTAATGGAGCAGCTTACCTTTGCCGGAGTCACCTTGGGTTTAGTGTATTTCTCCAGAGGAGCCGATACTGTCTTTGCTGCTCAAGCCATCGCCATCGGCATGTTTGCTAGCTGGATTGTTCTTGCACTTATTCTGAGTATGATGTACTTGATCGATCGGAAAGCCACCTTGACCAAAGGAGTGATTCAATCTGTATCCTTGGACCGGGTCGTGAAGTTGGCGTGGCCGGTAGCCGTAGGGAAATTGGTGAGTTCAGCCAGTTTGACCTTTAACCTACTCCTAATCCCGGCAAGACTGCAGTTCTCCGGACTTTCCGTACCCCAAGCCACTGAGCAATTCGGCTTACTGATGGGTGTTGCCATTCCCCTTGTGTTTCTGCCAAATATCATTAGCTTCTCCCTATCTCGGAACTTGGTGCCAAGCATTTCTGCTGCCTGTGCGAAAGGGGACTGGGCCATGGTTCAGTACCGGATCAAGTCGTCACTTGAGACTAGCATTGTCACGGGCTTACCTTTTGTGGCGGCCTTGGTGAGTCTTGCGAGACCAATCTGTCAGCTAGTCTATGCTCAGCCCGAAGCGGCAATGATTGCCGCAATTGTTGCCTTAGGTGGTCCCTTCGCGTATTTAAGACAGACATCCCAAGGTATCCTCGAAGGTTTGGGCAAACCCGGGATTTCCTTGCGCAACTACATGTGTGGTCTAGGTGCCGATACCCTGGCTGTTTACTTTCTCGCGGCTTCCCCTCTGGGGATCCGGGGGGCGGCGATGGCTTCAGTGATCAACTTTACGGTGGGCGCTGTATTAAACTTGATTAGCATTAACCGAATTTGCTCCTTAGGGCTGAACTGGGTGGGGGCGGTGTTAGCCCCATCCCTTGCAGCTGCAGCCGCAGGGATTGCGGGTCTTCTGGTATTCTCCCTACTTAAAGAGAGCCTGCTTCCAGGTTTGATCGTGGCGGGTATTACGATTATTCTTACGTATCTGCTTTTGTTACTTGCTACGGCCTCCGGACAAAATATGTATCGACGTCTATTGGCCATCGGCCCCTTTAACCGTTAGAGCTTCCTGACAACCCGTACCACTAAAGGAGCGGCATAGTAATGTTCCCTAATCCAAACGCAAAGGAAACCGAAGATGACGAACAATATCGTAAGGAGGGTAGTCCTTTGTGTGAACAGGTAATGACCAAGGGAATAACCTACTAGACCGAGCACCATTGGGAAAAACAACACAAAGGCCAATCTCGGCAATACGGTAGTTCCCGGCAGTTCTATCAATACCCGATCTCCCGGTTTGGCACCGGTGGTATCAAGCACTGGAGTCAAGGTTACGGTGCTTGGACAACCACTGCATTCCTGACAGTTGTGTCCACAGGCTTCTAACCGTTCTCCCCGTACTAGCAACTGCCCTTCGGCAAGTTGTTTGACCACGACAGCTTTCTGCTTCACGATAAAACCCCTTCTTGATGTCCTCAAGATGATTCTAACACCGAGGGTGTCCTTTGGCAATGGAAGCTACAAACCTTTTGATCACGTAGGTATTTGTGTTATATTAAGAACGGCAAAACCCATATTTCATGTTCGGTTTGGAACAAATAGCCAGTACCATTGTCTCGGTTGTAATTTGCCCTTGTAGACCATGGGATGTAGTCCCGGGCGGCAGAGATCTGCAAAGACGGTGATTAAGGTGGAAGCTGCGATATTGTACGTGATCCTTGAAGGGCTCCAACTGTGGGTAGTTAACGGGCTGCTCGTTATGGTATACAGGAAGAGTGGCTTTGGTGAGAGTTGCAGTTTTTCCTTCCTCCAACGCGCTTCCCTATTTAACAGTTAATTAACATCTCTATGCTACAATGGAACGTGCTGTTAGTGATTCTGTTCTATCAACGGGACTTAGGTTTAGATAAACGTAGGGTTTGCGGTAACGGAGTAAAGGATTATGCTGCACACCTCTTCTTCCTCCAGCATATTAATGTAGTTAAGAAGGATAATGGGGGGATGAAGATGAATTTCCGTAATTTCACAGGCTTGCCCTCTTTATTAGTTGGAGCAGCAATCCTTACCGGCACCCTCGTTGCTCAGGGAATACTCGGTGCCTTTGGTGCATTGCTCTCCTTTGTGGTGAGCATCCTTTCTATGCTACGCTTCATCGGAATGGTGATCTTGGTTTTTGGTCTAATCCGAATGACATTTGCGGCACTCAGACGTAATAGCAGAAAGGGTTTCTGGTAATACTTGGTGAATACCAAGGTTTGAGCAGGAGTATTTTAGTTAAGACGGAATATTATCTTGATGGAAGGGATGCCATTAATGTGGACAGAGCGTTTTGAGGAAATTGGTAAACTAGATTACCATCAGTTTAGGACGCGCCTTGATCAGGTGATGGGCCGGGTGGCTGAGCGTGGTGTTTGCGTGACTGT
Organism: Limnochordia bacterium; assembly: GCA_023230925.1. Taxonomy (NCBI): domain Bacteria; kingdom Bacillati; phylum Bacillota; class Limnochordia; species Limnochordia bacterium. The sequence goes on along the minus strand of JALNWK010000020.1, from coordinate 22,070 downwards.
TGCCGACGATGAATTGGACAAGCCTATGGCCATTATTCTTAACTTCGAGGACTTCCTAGAATTGATTGATGATCTCGAAGCAATAAGTGCGATGGTTGGCACAATGGATCTTGCTGATGGAGGGGTCTCACTGGATGAGGTCCTCGAAGAACTGGCTAAGGATGAAGAATAGATGGTCTTTATGGCTCATCTTCAGTGATCAGCTTCCGGTCCGTAGTTTGAAAAAAGAGGTGGGGAAGCTTGGAAGAGAAGATTATCGTATCACGTCCTAAGAAGCGACGTAAAAACTCACAACTCGGCCTATTACTATTCGTAGTAGCCTTTCTTGTTGCCATCGTTGTAGGCACCTATTACTTCTTCAAACCCAAGGAAGAGGATTTTCTTCTCGAATACTACTCCTACGCCGTAGTAGAAACCAGGGATTTCACTGAGACCTTTAGCGTAGTAGGAAGTCTCCAGCCCCGTAAGGTTAAGGAGATTCATACGTTGGCGGAAGGGGTCATTGGTCAGATATTGGTGCAAGAGGGCCAGGATGTTTTCGCGGGTGAGCCGATCTTGGTTATGGAGTCAGCAAGACTCCTGAAGCAGCGGGATGAAGGATTACGAAAGCTAAATCAGATGGAGTTCGAATTGGCCACAGCCCAATATGATGCGGAAGCGGACCTGCTTTTGGCTGAACAGGCCCTACGTGATGGGGAACAAAAAGTCATCGATGCTCAGGAAAAGATAGATCTGTTACAGCAACTCTTTCAGTACGGCACCATATCCGAAAAGGAAGTCCAAGATGCCCAAAAAGCTCTTGGAGAGGCCCAACGCAATCTAGAGCAGGCCACAAAGCAACTAGAGGTAAAGACGCGAAGGGCTGAAGCAAGCATTGACAATGCCGAGGTAAACGTGAAGATTGCCGAGACGGAGCTGGAGCAGATAGAACGAGCAATTGAGGGCCTAATGGTCTACGCACCGATAGACGGTCGGATCCTAGGCTTGGAAGTCAGTCTGAACCAAGAGGTGCCAGCCAACAAAATAATCGGTCGAATTGCGGATGTGACGGACCAGATTGTTGAAATTAAGGTTACCAGCACCCAAGCTGATCGTCTATCTGAAGGACAGACTTGTAGTATCGCTGTTGGCTCGGCGTTACTATCCGGTCATATTACCTACATCGCTCCCTCTGCTGATACCAAAGGGGAGAGCCCCACGGTGGTTGTACGGGTGGAGATTGACGGTTCAGCCGAGGAGTTGCGTCCCGGTAGTAGTGCCATTGTGGATATCCATGTCAGGAACCATCCCAACAGCCTATGCCTACCCCGGGGGCCCTATCTAGTGAGTGGTCAGAGAATGTTTGTCTACGTGCTCCAAGGGGATAAGGCGCTTAGAAAGGATGTACGCCTCGGGATTATGGAGGGCAACTATGTTCAGGTTTTGGAGGGTATCGAAGCAGGGGAGAAAGTAATTACCAGCTCCTATGATGAATATAGACAGTATGAGGAGATTTTGGTAAATCCCGAAGGAGGGCGCATGCAATGATCAGACTTGATTCGGTAAGCAAGTGCTACTATCGTGGTGAGGTGGAAGTGAGAGCTCTCTCGGAGGTAGATTTGTCGATCCAAAGGGGCGAATTCCTATCGGTAATGGGTCCTTCGGGATCGGGTAAATCCACCCTGTTGCATATACTTGGTGGCCTTGACCAACCAACAAGTGGTGCCTATTTGCTGGAGGATGTTGATATTACGGAGCTAAGTGACAAGGAGCTTTCCAGAATCCGCAATCGCCATTTCGGTTTCATTTTCCAAGGGTACAATCTTTTTCCCGAGTTAAGTGCCCTGGAAAATGTGGAAGTGCCGATGATGTATGCTGGAAAACCTAAAGGCGAATCGGCCAAGCGGGCACAGGAACTCCTGGATATGATGGGGCTTGCCCACAGGTTCCATCACTATCCAAATCAGTTGTCCGGTGGTGAACAACAGCGGGTGGCGATCGCTCGGGCTTTGGCCAATGATCCCACGCTAATTCTAGCCGATGAACCCACAGGTAATCTAGCAAGTGATCAGGGTGATGAGATTCTGCGGTTGTTGCAGAAACTCAATGACGGTGGTGCTACTATCGTGTTAGTGACCCATGATCCTTGGGCCGGATCCTTCGGTAAACGGTTGATCCGACTTAAGGATGGACAGATTGCCCAAGATGCACCAATTACCCGGCGGTTTGCTCCCGAATTCATTCTCCAGGATTTTGCTCAATAATAAATTGATCGGAGGTTTGTCCTATGCGACGTATGATCCTTCCATTACTATTTGTTTTTATTTGTGCTACTACAATAACCTTTGCTGAAACCTTAGAACTCAAGGTGGCTGACGCTATTGACATTGCCCTGGAGAACAATCTTGATTTACGAGTCCTCAGGCTTGACTGTGATTGGGCTCAAAGGGAAGTGGAGCGGGCGCGGATCGTGGACGATGAGCAGATGTATATTGCTGCTATAGAGAGTTTGCAGAAGGTTACAGAGCAATATACCCAACAGAGAGCATCTATCTCCCGGAAAGTTGTATCCGACTACTATAAGCTGTTGCAATCGGAACTGACGGTGACCAAGTCCTTAGATAGCGTTAATCAAGCAAAGATCAACTTAGAGAAAGAGCGGGTTCGGTATAATGCCGGTCTTATTCCCCAGATTGCCTTGCTCCGGGCAGAGAACCAGATTGCCCTAGCCCAAAGTGCCTACATAAACGCTGAACATAACCTGGAGACAGAGTATCTTCAGTTTAGGCAACTGCTTGGTTTGCCCTTTGACCAGAAAATCCTCTTGGCGGAATTCATTGAACCACATTTTGAGCCCATTAGTGTTTCCTTTGATGAAGCCTATGATTGTGCCCTTGCTGTCAGTAAGGAGTTAAAGGCCGCCCAAGAGGCAGTGGATACTGCAAGGGTCAATGTCTCAAACCTGGATAATGAGTATACGCCCCGGGTTAAGCTCGAGGAGGCCCAGCTTCAATTGGAGAAAGCCATACTGAACCTGGAGAAGGTGAACCAGTCACTCTATTTCCAGGTACGTTCTGCCTTCTGGTCCTTGAAGAATGGCGAGCAAGATATTGAGGCCAAGCAGCGGGAATTGGTACTGGCCGAAAAAGAGTTAGGTTCGGCGAAAGCAAAGTATCAAGCGGGTTTGTTAAGCGATGAGGAATTTGCTCAGGAAGAGCAAAGGTATAACGATGCCGAACGTGCCTTGAAGGAGGCAAAATGGGCTCACAGCCAGGGAAGCCACGATTTCCTCGAACTTATTGGGGTAACCAAGCCGGTTTGGAGTGAGGAACAGGATGCGTCGGATACTGTTGTTGCTAGTTAGTTTGGCACTTTTTGTGACAAGTTGGTCTGTCAGTGCGGTAGAGCCTGTAGCCTTGTCTGAAGCAGTCCAGTTAGCTTTGCAGCGGAACAAGGAGTTACAGTTATTCTATCGGCAGTGGGAACTGTCCCAACGAAAAATCGATGCCGAACGAATTTTGCCTGTGGTGCAGTTTCAGAGTACACCGATTGCCGTTGGTCCCTCGGGCCTAGGCATTCCAAAAGGACAGCTGTCTTTGCGATTACCATTGGGCGAGCACGGTAGTGTGCAAGGGCAGATTGCCTTTCAAGTAGAAGAAAGGATACAGTACCATCCTTCCGCTGAGCTCAGTGTAGACTACGCTTTGTTTCGTGCTGCCAAGAAGCCCGATGCGGCTACAGATGACGCATCGCTTACTAAGACGCGAAATGAGGTTATTCAGCAAGTTTACCGTGTTTTCGTAGAGTACGAGAGGGCGGACCGGGAATTGGTTTTTCGTAGAAAGATGCTCGAATACCACCAAGATGAAAAGACCGGTATGCTCTTAACCAGCGCTGAGTCAAGCAAGCTCTTTAGCATTTTGCAGGAGATTGAAAAAACTACAACTACGATTGCTACATTGGAACTCCAAAAGAAAAAGGCCCAGGAGGATTTGATGCAATTGCTGGATCTGGGGGATATTTACCCGGCTAGTCTAGATCCAGGGTTTGTTCCAGTCAGCCTTGATCAACAGCAAATGATGGAAAGGGCTATACAACATAGCTCCACCCGATCTGCTGCACAAGAAGCACTGGATGCTGCTATGAGCAAGCTACAAGAGCTACAAAGGACCAAAGGCTGGGATCTCAATCTATCCTTGGGCTGTTCTTGGGAACCCCAAAGCACCGACTATGGGCTGTACCTAACCGCGACTTCTGCGCTGTATCCCACAAGGGGCCTTGAAATCGAAGAGGCAGAACTAGCAGTGGAAAATGCACAGTTGAGTCTCCAAAGGGCCACGTTCAGTGTAGAGCAAGAGACTGTAAGTTTGTTTAGGCAGCTTTCTTTACTAGAGGATACCGTACAACGATTAGAAGAGCGGCTAGCCAACACACAGACAGAACTACACAAACTTCAGCGCCAATTTGAGGCGGGAATGATCACCGAATTAACATTGCGGGGGGTTCAGCTTAACCTAGAGGAGCTTGCGTTGCAGATTCGGTCTACACAGCATGATCATCAGCTTTTGCAGCTGGAGCTTCTTCACAAATGTGGGTTTTCTCTGGAAGAGGAAGTTAAAGGACGGTGAGTATCTTGCAGCTAAAGAACCAGCTATGGTGGGCTTGGCGCCAGTCCCGACGCCGCTTTTTTGAGTCACTACTGATTGTCCTCGCCATTGGTCTAGGGGTTGGTGTGATTATCGCTGTGTTGTCAATGTTTTCTTTGATAGCCCTTCAGGAACAGTCTATGTGGGAGAGGGGCTATTTCCGCACGTTTCAGGTCTCTCAACAACGGGAAATCCGGGACTACGAAGCACCATTGTCCCCGGTAGTTCCGGTGGAATATAAAGAGCCCGTCAACATAAAATTGGAGGATTTGACTCAGTTCAAACAGCTCCTGCCCGAAGGGTACCTAGCTTTCATGGAGATGAGAACAGCCCTCCCGTGTCCGCTACTGCCGGAGTCAGAGGAGGCTCTACCGGAGGAGATGAGGTTTAGAGGGCCAGAGAATTCGATTGAGATCCTGGAGATGACTGTGGATGTACCGGCCTTCTATGGCTATGAGTTGATTGCCGGCCAGTGGTTTTTGGAGGAAGATGTGGAAGCACGGAACAACGTAGCAGTGATTGGAGATAAGCTTGCTCGGCGCGTGTTTGGGGAACAGGATCCCGTAGGACAGCTTCTTCCCCTATTGAGGTATGATGACAAAGAGATGTCGTTTACTATTATCGGGGTGGTAAAAGGCCATGAGGAGGACTACGGAGAGGATCATTGGCGGTACTGGGAAGACCCCGGGCAATGGCTCATGGTCCCCTTAGAGTCCATTTATCCAGAGGGCGTATCCTTTGGCAGGGACTGGTTTACTGTGGGGGTACAACCAGGCATAGACATAGGCCAAGCATACTATAACATTCGCAGAGCAGCCCAGCTTTATTTCGGTGACCAAATGGTCGTGGAAGGGGCCTACCTAAGCTGGGAAGAAGGAAAGAAACATACTAGGTTTATTGCGCGAGTAATTGGCCTGTTTGCCTCAATGGGACTTCTGATCGCGGTGATCAATATTCTAAACCTACTCTTGGCCCGGGTACTACGGCGTACGCGACAGATCGGTATTTCCAAGGCGCTAGGTGCTAATGCTGCCTCGATTTTTACACAGTTTCTTTTGGAAGCTATGGTGTTAGGTGTGTTTGGAGCGGTGGCCGGTATTGGCTTTTCCCATGGGATGGTCCTACTATTACAAAGACTAGTCGGAAATGAGTTGGCAGTGGGCATAGGTGCCATGGGGATCGGCATTGCCATCGCGTTTGCTACGAGCCTTTTATTCGGAGCCTACCCAGCTTATCAGGCGTCCAAGACTGATCCTGTCGATGCATTACGGACCGAGTAAAGGAGGATGGGTATGCTGGAAGCTATTAGGTTTACCGGCAGGCTAATCAAACGCCGGCCCCTCAGGACCCTACTGACTATATTGGAGATTGCCTTAGGAACATGGATTATGATTATCGTGCTGAGTCTGAACTTCCAGGCCAAGGATCATCTTGCCCAGTCCAGGGATCAGTATGGTGAACACATGGCCTCGTTGAGAATGGTTTCGACAGAGCCAAGTGATTCAAGGACGCGGGAGGTCTCAGGTGGTATCGAATTCATCTCGATGCAAGCAGTGGATATGTCCGTTAACGAATTCAGACAAAGTGATCTGGAGTTACTGCGTCAAAGTAGCCCGCTCATTCAAGAGGTCTACGTTGAGAGATCGACATGGCACAGCATCGTGCAGCTTAATGAACAGGAGTATTACATCAAGACCATTGTTGGGACCACCCCTGATTATGCGAGGGCAGTCAACTTGCGGATTACCCAGGGACAGTTCTTTTTGGATGAGGACGTAAAGGCCCAGAACCGGGTAATACTCATTTCGGAGACGATAGCCAAGGGCCTTTTTGGTGATGTCTCTCCCATTGGCAAGAAGCTTAAGATGAGAAATTCCTACGATACTGAAGTCTTCGAATATGACATCATCGGGGTCTATGCCCCCTTTACCACCGTTCAGTCCCTTGTATTCTACATGGAACCTCATGGCATTGTTCCTTTGGGAACAGAGTACTTTACGCCAACACCTGCTAGGTCCCACCGAGAGGAGACCTTCTGGGAGGTTGTCATCCGAACCGATGGAAATATCCATGCGGCGGTGGATGATGCTCGTTTAATTATGAAGCAGCAGTATGGGGAAGACGTAGAGATAGAGGCAGACTATTTCAAAACACGCACAGAATACCTAAGCTCAACGATCAAAGACATGACCTTGTTCTTTGGCGGCTTTGCTTTTGTTGCCGTGATCGTCAGTGCCATTGGAATCTTGAGTATTATGCTAGTAAGTGTGGTAGAAAGGACAAAAGAGATTGGTTTGCGTCGCTGTCTTGGTGCTTCTAAGGGCTCGATAGCTTTGTGGGTGCTAACCGAGTCCTGCATGCTTACCCTATGGGGCAGCCTCTTGGGGCTATTGGTTGCAGCATTTTCCAGCCGCTATGTCCTTGAAGATCTTATTATGCGAGCTCTTTATGGTGGCCTGCCTATTGAGGGCGGGATGTATCCTCTAGCCGCGTTTGTGGCAGTAGTAATCATGCTTCTATCAGGAATTGTCTTTGGTCTATACCCCGCCTTGCAGGCAGCAAGGCTTACACCGGTGGAAGCTTTAAAGGAACAGGGTTAGGTTATCCTGCAATGCTTCTGGGAAATCAGCAGGAGCTGGAAGGTTGTCTTCTGCGTTTTCCCTGAAGTCAGTTGGCATTCCTGACTATCGGTTATTTGGGAGCATCTGATAGATACAGTATGACCATCTTTCTGTGGCAAACAGCGGCAAAACAGGGTAGATAACTGAATAATCGCAGGAACAGAATAATAGTATCTGACGTTCTTGATGAACCTCTATTTCGGCAATGGTCATCATTACCAAAGACCTCTTTTAATCATTCCTATTCCTATGAGACTAGAGTTCTGCGGGTATGGAATACGCGCTCCGGGCAAGAACGGAAGTGGCAAGAAAAAGCAGGAACTACACATAATCATGTCGAAAATCTCTTTACAAAGCGCAAGTATATCGGAACGATTACTAATCAACTGAATATCGTCTTGTATAACAAAGGCTGATGGGTTCGTCTTAGAAGCAAGGAGGCTGTAAGATGGAGTATCTAGCCCATTCGCATAGTCGCTCAGGCCGGAAGGATTCTGTGAACTCTCATTTGCAGGACGTAGCCAAGCGTGCAGCGGAATATGCCCGCTCCTTTGGAGCGGGGAAGGAAGCTGAAGCCGCTGGTTTACTACATGATATTGGAAAATATGGTGAGTTGTTTGCAAAACGCCTTGAGGGTGAAGCACATGGTGTTGACCATTGGACGGCGGGTGCTTGGATACTACTGCAGAAATATAAACACCTAGGTATTGCTTCTGCTCTTGCTGTTCAAGGCCACCATATTGGCTTACAGCAAGGTACTAAGGATGCTTTGGTTCAGCTTGATCCGGGCCGGGGTATGGCTGGAAGCACGATTGGCATGGATGATATGGAGCTACGGAGCCTAGTCGATCGTTTTGAGGGCGATGGCTTGGTTCTGCCCGAGGATATTGGAGACTCTGTTTATCTGTGGTCCGATGTACGCGACGCAGCAGACATGTTGGATGTTCGAATGCTCTTCTCTACACTTGTTGATGCGGATTTTATGGAGACCGAAGCTCACTTTGCAGCAGAAACCCCTCGTGACAAGAAGTACAGACCTGAAGGACCTTCGTTGAATCCAGACAAAGCACTGAAGATGGTTCTTGACTACATTAAGCAACTGGCCGCAACCTCGGATGCATCGGAGCATATCAACCAAATAAGGGCCGATCTGTTGGACTGTTGTCTAGATTCGGCCGAGATGGATCCGGGGTTATTCACGCTAACAGCTCCTACAGGTTCCGGGAAAACCCTTTCAATGTTGGCTTTTGCCCTTAAGCACGCTCATTTGTTTTATATGCGTAGGATTGTGGTCGTCATACCATATCTTACGATTATCGAACAGACTGTAGGTTCATACCGGAAAGCTTTGGCTGCGCTGGGCGATGAGGAATTCTTACGAACATTTGTGTTAGAAAATCATTCACTAGCCGGTACTAAGAGTAACGATGAAGGTAAGATAGACAATGAGGAACGATTATTAGCCGAAAACTGGGATGCCCCGATCGTGGTCACAACCAGTGTTCAGTTTCTCGAGTCGTTGTTTTCCAACCGTCCATCTGCATGTCGAAAACTACATCGTCTTGCTAGTAGTGTGATTCTGTTCGATGAGGTACAGACACTTCCCGTTAGGCTACTAATTCCTACATTAGCGACTTTGTCGCACCTAAGCGAACGATATGGAGCAACTGTGGTGTTTTCGACAGCGACACAACCCGCCTTCGGACACCTACATCAGAGTGTCTTGGAGCAGTGTAATAGAGGCTGGCAGCCACGGGAGATTGTACCAAAGGAACTAGAATTGGCGAAACGGGCATCTCGTACCCGAGTTGTTTGGCCCCGAGAAGAGGAAAGACTGTCCTTTGACGAGTTGGCGACAGCTATCTCAAAACATCGGCAGGTCTTAGCTATAGTGAATGTAAAACGTCATGCAATTGAGCTTTTAGATCGCATGGCAAATACGAATGGATTAATGCACTTATCAACGAGTATGTGCCCCGCACACCGAACGGTTGTGTTAGAAGAAGTGCGAAAAAGGCTAGATAAGGGAATGCCTTGTAGACTAATATCTACACAATGTGTAGAGGCGGGAGTTGATCTGGATTTTCCTGTTGTCTATCGGGCTTGGGGTCCGTTAGAATCTATAACCCAAGCGGCTGGAAGATGTAACCGTCATGGGAATATGGAAAAGGGTGTGGTATACGTTTTCCGGTCGACTGATGGCGGAGCTTATCCCGACGCGGCATATCAGCAGGCGGCAAATGTTGCGGAGTTGGTTTTGCGCCAGAACGGAGCAAATATGGATCTTAGCGATGAAACGGTGTTTCAAGAGTACTATCGACTACTCTATAGTATCGCGCGTCCCGAGATTCAGTATCCCGATCTGGCTACTGCGATCAAGATTCAAGACTTTCAGAGAGTCGCGGAATTGTACCGCGTTATCCCTCAGGATTTCATTAATGTACTAGTTCCGTATGACCCTGATGTCTACACTGTCCTCGCAGACGAGGTACGAGACACTGGGCTTAATCGCGCCTGGATACAACAGGCCCGCCCCTATACGGTTGGTGAGTTCAGGCCAAGAAAGGATAATCCGCTTCTCGACTGGATTGAGCCAGTGCCGATAGGTCACAGCGGCGATAATGCCCATGATTGGTATATTTACTTAGGACCGCATTACGATCAGCTTAAAGGATTACAACCACAGGATAGCCCGGGGTTTTTCCACAGATGAGATGAAAGGATGGATTGATATGGAAGCTAAAGAACATGTTTTGGAGGTGTGGGGGGAATTAGCATGTTTTACACGGCCTGAGTTAAAGGTTGAGCGTTTTAGCTACCCGATTATCACACCCTCAGCAGCCCGTGGCATTTACGACGCTATATTTTGCAAACCTAGCAAGGATGTGTCTCAGGCTGAATTCAGGTGGCAGATAACCAGAATTGAGGCATTATCCTTTCCAAGTTATATTGGCCTACTGAGAAATGAAGTACAAGACGTTGTATCGGTCAGCAATGTGAACAGTTGGATCAAAGGCAAGCAACCTAAACCACTAGTAGCAGATGATACGAGTGGGCAACGAACGCAAAGACAGACAATGGCATTGAAGAATGTAAGGTACAGATTACATGCCCGGATAGTACCGTGGCCTGCATTCCGTTCTCGGCTGCCTGCATTTGATGCTCAGTTCCGTCGCCGCGCCGGACAAGGAAAGTGTTTTTACCAGCCTTATCTTGGCTGCCGTGAGTTTCCTGCCTATTTCCGGCTCGTGGATCAGAATGAGGAATTACAGCGATCGGTTCCTTGGAATGCCGACCTTGGATTTGTGCTCTATGACGTATTTGATCTGTCTCAACCCGGCACTGGCCAAAGCCAACCATCAATAAGTCTATTTAAGGCTGTGGTTAAGGACGGGGTACTAGAAGTTCCAGATTATGATGACCCCGCTGTACTAAAGGGGGAGAAGGAGGAGGGATAAGTGCTAAAGCGGCTTTATGATTATGCCAACAGTCACAATCTTGATTTTGAACCGGGCTTTAAGCCTAAGACAGTAAGATGGGCGATTGCTTGCAGTACCCGGGGAGGGCACCCACAGGTAATCCGGCTTGGCGATGCTGGTGGCAAAGGACTTGAGTTTGCCAAGTGCCCAGACTTGACTCAAGGAGAACTGAAACAAGGAGGCGAGACCAAGAGCCATTTTCTGATCGAGAAGGTTAGCGTTGTTACCCTATTAGGGGTGACTGGCGATACCAAGGCCGATCAGAAGTCTATTGAAAAACATGAATACTTTGTTGATCTTTTGAGACAAGCGAGCGTTGTGATGCCTGATCTTGCACACATTGCTAATTTACTCAGTGACTCAGTGTTACTTGAGCAAATACGTCAACAGCTTGCCGAACAGAAAGCTAAACCCACCGACGACATCACCGTCTTGGTTGATGGAGATTTCCCTGTTGAGTCTACTGCCTGGCACGACTGGTGGCGTGCATTCCGAGCAGGATTGCTGCCAGAAAAGAAAAAACAGGGTGTTCCTCGCATGCGGTGTATGATCACTGGTAAACTCATCGAACCGGCAGCGACCCATCCTAAGATTGAAGGCCTGGCTGATGTGGGAGGGGTATCTGTAGGGAGTCCTTTGGTGGGGTTTAATAAGTCTGCGTACTGTTCGTTTAATCTCGAACAATCCGCCAATGCTGCTATGTCTATTGAAGTGGCTTCGGGATACCGTGCTGCGCTGAATACGTTAATCCGGGAAAATGGTATGAGGTTAGGCGGTGCGAAAGTTGTATACTGGTTTTCGGAAAAGATCAATACAGATGATGACCCCATACCCTGGTTGATTGAAGGAAAGACCACCCAAGAGGAAGATGCTCACAAACAAGCGAGGGAACTTCTAACAGCTATTTGTAGTGGAGAAAAAGCGTCACTAGGAACAAACCGTTACTACGCTTTAAATCTATCGGGAGCTAGTGGAAGGGTAATGGTACGGGACTGGATGGAAGGCCAGTTTGAGGAGTTGGTCGGCAATGTTAATAGCTGGTTTGAGGACCTTTCCATAGTTCGCAATGATGGTCAAGGCCTGATACGTACCCCCAAATTCCTAGCTATATTGGGTGCCACTGTGCGAAGCTTGGATGACTTGTCTGCTCCGTTCATAGCACGCATGTGGAGATGCGCTATTCGTAATGAACCTTTCCCACGCTCCGCCTTAACTAATGCACTTATCCGTTGGCGGTCGTGCCTATTGTCCGGCGAAACGCCTAGTCAGTACAGTGCTGCTCTAATGAAAGCCTATCATGTTCGTGATAGCCGAAGGGGAGGAGAACCAAACATGATTACACCATATCTCAATGAGAGTCATCCTGAGGGTGCTTACCATTGTGGCCGTCTCATGGCCGTCTTGGCTGCTTTACAGCGATCTGCCTTGGGTGACGTGGGCGCAGGGGTGGTGCAAAGATATTATGCGTCTGCGAGCAGTACCCCGGCGTTGGTTCTAGGAAGGCTAACCCGCACAAGCCAATACCATTTGGACAAGCTCGACGCAGGACTGGCATACTGGTACGAAGCGAAATTGGCTAATATTTGGACTTGCCTTAAGGATAATATCCCGTCTACATTAACCCTTGAGGAGCAGAGCCTATTTGCCCTAGGATATTATCAGCAAGTTGCCGATTTGCGTACTAAACAAAAACCCAATGATGGGAAAGGAGATATTATCAATGAGTAAAGTGATAACTAACCGCTATGAGTTCCTATATTTAGTTGATTGCGAGAATGGAAATCCTAATGGGGATCCGGACGCTGGAAATGCGCCAAGGGTAGATCCTGAGGATATGCATGGTCTCATTTCTGATGTTGCGGTCAAGAGAAGGGTCCGCAACTACGTGCAAGCTGCCTATGGTAACCAAGCACCAAATGCAATTTTTGTTGCGCACAGTACGAATCTAAACCGGTCCATCGCGTTGGCCCACGAAAAGGCAAATGGGGGCTATACAAGTAAGGAAGCACCGAAAGATCGAGTTGAGAAAGCCAGAAAATGGATGTGCGATGTATTTTACGATGTGCGTACATTTGGAGCGGTTATGAGCACAGGCCCTAATGCCGGTCAGGTTCGGGGACCGGTCCAGATGACCTTTGCCCGTTCTGTGGATCCTGTATTGCCTCTCGACATATCTATTACCCGCGTTGCTGTCGCTGAACCGAAGAGTATACTTCCGTCGAGTGAGGCGTATGCGGAGTGGGAGTCTGAACAACAAGAGTCCAAGTTGCGGACGATGGGAAGGAAATCTCTAATACCCTATGGATTATACATCGGGAAGGGATTCATAAGTGCAAATTTAGCTCAGGATACGGGGTTTAGCGAAGAGGACCTCTCAATATTGTGGGAAGCGTTAGTGAGAATGTACGAACATGATCGTTCAGCAAGTAAAGGACTAATGTCTGTTCAGCAGCTGATAGTATTTCGACACGTCGGAACCGACAGTGATCTACAGCAACGAGCGCAGCAAGCCAAGTTAGGTTGCGCACCTGCACATACCCTATTTGATCTAATTGAAGTACGCAAGAATTCGGATGAACCGGCTCGCACTTTTGCCGATTACGAAGTAGTCTTTCACAAGAGTAAGCTGCCTAATGGGGTGGAGGTTGGTTTTGCAGGCGATACGAATGGTACTGTAGATATCCTTTGGAACGAAACTACAGACGGGGTTGTTGTTGCTTGATTGCTGATTCATTGCTTCAGGAACATGAGCCCGGGCTATACAGTGAGGACGATCTGCTACCCTTGTCTGCGATTCAACACATGGCGTTCTGTCCAAGACAGTGTGCCTTGATCCACCTAGAGTGTATTTGGGAGGAAAATGTGCTTACAGCAGAGGGGCGTTTGCTGCATGAGCGTACCCACCAATCGCAAAGAGAACTCCGTGGTGATTTGCTGATTGTACGGGGTCTTAGATTACGCTCAATGAAACTTGGGCTTACAGGACAGGCTGATGTGGTAGAGTTTCATCGGGTTGGGGCGGATCCAACGAATGGGGACATGAACACCGTGGCAATTGATAACCTAAGTGGCCTATGGAGACCCTTCCCAGTCGAATACAAACGTGGGCGGGCAAAGAAAGACAACTGTGACTTAGTCCAGCTTTGTGCGCAAGCCATTTGCTTGGAGGAGCTCTTATCTGTATCTATAGAAAGAGGTGCTTTGTTTTATGGTCAATCCCGACATCGTCTAGATGTGGAGTTTAGCAAGACGTTGCGGGCTGAGACCAAAAGGTTAGCCAATGAGCTACACATGCTATCAACGAAAGGTAAGACTCCTCCCGCAGAGTATAGCAACCGATGTAAAGCTTGTTCATTGGTGGATGCCTGTATGCCACTACTAGTCAAAAAAAGGAGTGTCAGATCATATATGAAATCTGCAGTGGAGGAAACACTGTCTAAGGAATCGGGGAAATGAGGGAGTTATTAGCGTGAAACGTTTGCTTAACACGCTATACGTGACTACGGAAGGAGCTTATCTAGCTCGGGAACGCGAGACGGTTGTAGTGAAGATGAAGGATCAGCCGTCCTTTAGAATACCTATACATACATTATCGGGAATTGTGTGTATCGGTAGAGTAGCTTGTAGCCCGCCACTAATGGGTCTATGCGCGGACCGTAATGTTGCCATATCGTTCTTGACCGAACATGGCCGATTCATAGCGCGCGTTACCGGGCCGGTAAGCGGCAATGTGTTGTTGAGAAGGACACAGTACCGGTGGGCGGATGATTCTATAAAAACAGCTGATGTGGCAAGGAATATAGTAATCGCAAAAGTTGTTAATTCTCGTGCAGTCTTAAGTAGAAGCTTGCGGGACTATCGAGACAGGATAGATCAAGTAGCAATAGAAAGGGTAATTAACAGATATGACCAAATCCTGGAGCAACTCTTGACTTGTTCCGATGTTGATCAGATTCGGGGATTCGAAGGCGAGGCAGCGCGACTTTACTTTGGAGTGTTTGATTGGCTCATTGTTGCGCAAAAGGAAGCGTTCTACTTAAAAGGGCGGAATAGACGTCCACCGCTAGACAATATGAATGCGTTGCTATCGTTTCTGTATACCCTACTCATGCATGATGTCGGGTCGGCGCTTGAGACAGTTGGTCTAGATCCTGCTGTTGGATTTTTGCACCGTGATAGACCGGGTCGGCCAAGCCTGGCCCTTGATCTAATGGAGGAGTTTCGTTCGTTTATTGCTGATCGGTTAGCGTTAACATGTGTGAACCGCAAGCAAATACAGTCGGATGGTTTCGAACGGTCTGAGGCCGGTGCTGTTGTTATGAAGGACGAGACGCGGAAAACCATAATCAGTGCTTACCAGAAGCGCAAAATGGACGAAATAGAACATCCTTATCTTGGTGAGAAAGTACCAATAGGTCTTCTTATGCACGTTCAGGCCATGTTAATGGCGCGCTACCTGAGGGGAGACATTGACGAGTACCCGCCTTATATGTGGAGGTGATGGGCTTAGATGATGGTCTTGGTCAGCTACGATGTCCGTACAGATGTGCCAGAAGGAGCAACGCGTTTGCGAAGGCTTGCGAAGATATGCGAGGACTACGGTCAAAGGGTTCAATATTCGGTCTTCGAATGCGTGGTTGATCCTGCACAATGGACCATGATGCGGTCGAAACTAGAAGCTACTATTGATCCAGACTACGATAGTCTTCGATATTACTATCTAGGGAGAAACTGGAGAAACAGGGTCGAGCACGTAGGAGCGAAGGCAACTTATGACCCGGAAGGACCGTTGATAGTATGAGTTGCGAACCTCAAGCTATCATGGAATCCCCGGAGGGTTCGCAGGAACGTTCACCAAAGGGTTTGACGGCTTATCGAGTTGATTTCAAGCTAGGAAATGAACCCGCTTTCGATAGGTTCGCTAAATCGGCTGCACAAACATAGGTGCAGGGCACAATAGCAGCCTATACAGTCGCCTCCCACGCGGAGGCGTGGATTGAAACAGAGTGCCGCGGAAGAATCTAAACTCTATCGTGTGTCGCCTCCCACGCGGAGGCGTGGATTGAAACCTTGATGCGGGCGATCAGCTCGCCCGCGGCCGCAAGTCGCCTCCCACGCGGAGGCGTGGATTGAAACCGTATTACTCTCGCGCCCTCCGGCAGTTGCCCGGTGTCGCCTCCCACGCGGAGGCGTGGATTGAAACCTTGCCTGCTCTTCCAGTTGCCTGACGATCAGGTCGTCGCCTCCCACGCGGAGGCGTGGATTGAAACCCGGGGTGTGTCTTCGTCGTCGAACACACAGGAATCCGTCGCCTCCCACGCGGAGGCGTGGATTGAAACCTGTAATAACTGTGATGGCGGTCATCTGCCCACCGTCGCCTCCCACGCGGAGGCGTGGATTGAAACATGACCTCCAACCATCCACCGGAAATATTCCCCTCGGTCGCCTCCCACGCGGAGGCGTGGATTGAAACACTTGTCTCCGATTATCAGCTACAATTACAAAGCGTCGCCTCCCACGCGGAGGCGTGGATTGAAACGCAGTATTAGCCCAGTTCGGGCTGGTGGGGAAATTGTCGCCTCCCACGCGGAGGCGTGGATTGAAACCGTAATACCGTTAGGAGGATGACAAATATGATTCGTCGCCTCCCACGCGGAGGCGTGGATTGAAACATGGCAACAGGGCTGACGAAATTTACGCCATACAGGTCGCCTCCCACGCGGAGGCGTGGATTGAAACACCCAGGTCCTCCCTAACTATCTCTGGGTCATCGTCGCCTCCCACGCGGAGGCGTGGATTGAAACGCTAAAATAGAAGAGGGAGTAAAAAAGGTCACCTCGTCGCCTCCCACGCGGAGGCGTGGATTGAAACGACAAGCCGCAAGCACCGCTTGGGCGTGGACGGCCGTCGCCTCCCACGCGGAGGCGTGGATTGAAACTCTGGTTCCTGTGCATCAAATTGCGCAGTCAAAAGTCGCCTCCCACGCGGAGGCGTGGATTGAAACCCGGGTTAGGTTGGCGATGTCCAAATTGGGATAGCTGTCGCCTCCCACGCGGAGGCGTGGATTGAAACGTTTTTTGCTGTTGGGCATCCGATGACCATGCGTGTCGCCTCCCACGCGGAGGCGTGGATTGAAACAGACGACATCCGGGAGGCAATCGACGCCCTCACCGTCGCCTCCCACGCGGAGGCGTGGATTGAAACTTGGACCGCTATCGGGTACATGGCGATCAGTTGTGTCGCCTCCCACGCGGAGGCGTGGATTGAAACACAAGCCGCAAGCACCGCTTGGGCGTGGACGGCCGTCGCCTCCCACGCGGAGGCGTGGATTGAAACTGGTTGGGTTTGACTTGTTACCCGGTCAAAACCAGTCGCCTCCCACGCGGAGGCGTGGATTGAAACATCAGCCAGTTTCTGGTGGTTGCGCTCGCCGCACGGTCGCCTCCCACGCGGAGGCGTGGATTGAAACCACCGGTGCAGGGAAAACGTTTGCGCCGATCTACGTCGCCTCCCACGCGGAGGCGTGGATTGAAACGGTTATGACGGTAGCAAATACGCCGATTGGGGGGGTCGCCTCCCACGCGGAGGCGTGGATTGAAACAGATAATTCTGAAAACAATAATAGCCCCCCCTAGTCGCCTCCCACGCGGAGGCGTGGATTGAAACGCCGTTTCCTATGTCGTGCATAGCTTCGTAATCTGTCGCCTCCCACGCGGAGGCGTGGATTGAAACAACCTTGCGGGCGTGACTAAGATTTATCTTTCGCGTCGCCTCCCACGCGGAGGCGTGGATTGAAACTTCGCCATGCTATCGAAGTCAGTATTCCATGGGCGTCGCCTCCCACGCGGAGGCGTGGATTGAAACGTTGTTATGAGTCGGGAACAGATCGAACAGCATCGTCGCCTCCCACGCGGAGGCGTGGATTGAAACAGCTGGTTGCGGGGTAATGGTTATCTGATCAAGCGTCGCCTCCCACGCGGAGGCGTGGATTGAAACTCCGGTACATGGGGGGGAGGGACCTAGGAACGTAAGTCGCCTCCCACGCGGAGGCGTGGATTGAAACTCGTTTACTGTTGCCGTCGTCGATCTCCACTTCTGTCGCCTCCCACGCGGAGGCGTGGATTGAAACGAAGAACTCGTGGAGCGCGACGCATGAGTGTGAGTCGCCTCCCACGCGGAGGCGTGGATTGAAACATCAGGATGGTGGAGTATTTGAGACTGATAACATTGTCGCCTCCCACGCGGAGGCGTGGATTGAAACTTGTGCTGTTCTATTACTACTTCTTGTACTACTCGTCGCCTCCCACGCGGAGGCGTGGATTGAAACGGTGTGTATATATAGCCTTCGCCATGGCAGTATGGTCGCCTCCCACGCGGAGGCGTGGATTGAAACACATTGCCCGAACCCTGAAAGATCATGGGTTCCGTCGCCTCCCACGCGGAGGCGTGGATTGAAACCTCTAAGCCAGTAGCGGAAGTTTCGGCCAAAATCGTCGCCTCCCACGCGGAGGCGTGGATTGAAACACCGGTACGCCGTCTACAAAGTAGTCGGTAGTATGGTCGCCTCCCACGCGGAGGCGTGGATTGAAACTTCCAATCCTAAATATATCGATTGGATGCATGTCAGTCGCCTCCCACGCGGAGGCGTGGATTGAAACAAACGAACCAGCTTGGCGGGACGGATACCTTGAGTTTGTCGCCTCCCACGCGGAGGCGTGGATTGAAACAAACTGTTTGACCCAGTCCTCTGCCAGGACCAGGTCGTCGCCTCCCACGCGGAGGCGTGGATTGAAACGACATCACATGTTTGATCTGGATATGGGGCCGAAAGGTCGCCTCCCACGCGGAGGCGTGGATTGAAACTATCATGCACCTTACGGCTGCCATCCCAACTTATGTCGCCTCCCACGCGGAGGCGTGGATTGAAACCGGAAGCCCATTATCGCACACGCAGTCCTCGATGGTCGCCTCCCACGCGGAGGCGTGGATTGAAACGCACATAACTATAAGGTGACAAATCCGTTCTGAAGTCGCCTCCCACGCGGAGGCGTGGATTGAAACCCACACTTGACGCATACGCATCTTGGCTCAAATAGTCGCCTCCCACGCGGAGGCGTGGATTGAAACAAGAACAAGGATTACAATTAAAGCTTGCAATCAAGTCGCCTCCCACGCGGAGGCGTGGATTGAAACATTTGGAGAAAGACGGCGAGGTCTGGACAGGAGAGGGTCGCCTCCCACGCGGAGGCGTGGATTGAAACTTATGTTACTGAGAGACCCATTAGGTATCCCCTTGGTCGCCTCCCACGCGGAGGCGTGGATTGAAACCTCACATATGGCTTCACCCTTTGACGGGGCTCAACAGGGCGTCGCCTCCCACGCGGAGGCGTGGATTGAAACCTCACTGTCCTCGCCCGCCACTCCTCGCCAAGCTTGCGTCGCCTCCCACGCGGAGGCGTGGATTGAAACTCATTTCACCAAGTTGAGCGGAGGTCATGAGCCGTCGCCTCCCACGCGGAGGCGTGGATTGAAACATTTTGACTTACAAGCATAGTATAAATGATACGAGTCGCCTCCCACGCGGAGGCGTGGATTGAAACTCGGTATATATGGAAGCTATTTTTTTCGCGTCGCCTCCCACGCGGAGGCGTGGATTGAAACTATGTGGGGGAAATCATCAAGGATGGGAACGGTGGTCGCCTCCCACGCGGAGGCGTGGATTGAAACTACTGCTTGTTCTACTGCTTGTTCTACTGGTTCTGTCGCCTCCCACGCGGAGGCGTGGATTGAAACAACGGCCTCTTTCCGGGGTTCCCGGACAGAACTTTGTCGCCTCCCACGCGGAGGCGTGGATTGAAACATACTGGTGGCCGGATCACGGCCATCACGGTAATGTCGCCTCCCACGCGGAGGCGTGGATTGAAACACTTGGAGTGTCGGAATGGATGGTATACGAGATGTGTCGCCTCCCACGCGGAGGCGTGGATTGAAACACTTCCGCGACAATACGATCTGCATTATGCTTGTGTCGCCTCCCACGCGGAGGCGTGGATTGAAACAAGCGAGACAGATCTAAACGACCTGTTCTGGTTCGGTCGCCTCCCACGCGGAGGCGTGGATTGAAACGCATCCTACCGATCTCGTCGGAGCCGCCATTGTGGTCGCCTCCCACGCGGAGGCGTGGATTGAAACAAACGCTGGGAGCGCATCCGCTGGTCGGCAGATAGCGGTCGCCTCCCACGCGGAGGCGTGGATTGAAACCACAAGGTGAACCGACATTTTACTATGCAGTCTAGTCGCCTCCCACGCGGAGGCGTGGATTGAAACCCACATAAGACCTTGGTCTGGTATGAGCCCGAGGTCGCCTCCCACGCGGAGGCGTGGATTGAAACCGATGGTTCAGTATCAAGCACTGAAGTCCTCAAAGTCGCCTCCCACGCGGAGGCGTGGATTGAAACCCCTGTTGCCCGGCAATACATGCTGAACGCCTCCTGTCGCCTCCCACGCGGAGGCGTGGATTGAAACCATTATATAGAGCCCAAATTAGAGGAAGAACGGTGCCGTCGCCTCCCACGCGGAGGCGTGGATTGAAACCGTCCCACATAGGTTTTTCTGCTGTTCCGGGATGTCGCCTCCCACGCGGAGGCGTGGATTGAAACTGGTTAATCCTCCTGGCCCGCTGTGTCGGCAGCGTGTCGCCTCCCACGCGGAGGCGTGGATTGAAACTCCGTATCTTCGCCACACATTGGACAAAACGCAGGTCGCCTCCCACGCGGAGGCGTGGATTGAAACCGTTATGTGCTCGTCTACTACCTCTCGCGGGATATGTCGCCTCCCACGCGGAGGCGTGGATTGAAACGATTGGACAAGGCTGTATGAACGAGAGGAGGCATCAGTCGCCTCCCACGCGGAGGCGTGGATTGAAACATGACTGCGAATGTGGACAGGCTGGTTGTTGGGGTCGCCTCCCACGCGGAGGCGTGGATTGAAACCCCAAGCACCGCCCATAGCCGTATCGACAAAGACGTCGCCTCCCACGCGGAGGCGTGGATTGAAACCCATCATCTACCACTCCACAATTATTCTCGATTCGTCGCCTCCCACGCGGAGGCGTGGATTGAAACAGAGGTGGAGAAGAGCCGAAGACGCACACACTTGCCGTCGCCTCCCACGCGGAGGCGTGGATTGAAACGTGATACACTTTGTTTCAAGTTCAAATATCTTGTGTCGCCTCCCACGCGGAGGCGTGGATTGAAACGGCGAACCATATGGTGTTTGTTCGTAATTTCCTAGTCGCCTCCCACGCGGAGGCGTGGATTGAAACACCGATTGGGTTGCAGAGGTCGTCCTGCCCACCATCCGTCGCCTCCCACGCGGAGGCGTGGATTGAAACCCGCATGACGGTTTCGATTCGCCCGACACTTACGTCGCCTCCCACGCGGAGGCGTGGATTGAAACTTTAAATTATTCTATTCTCTATCCAGGAGTGCCTGTCGCCTCCCACGCGGAGGCGTGGATTGAAACTTTGTCGAAACCGAGATAAAACAGATCGAGAAGCGTCGCCTCCCACGCGGAGGCGTGGATTGAAACACGTTTAACACGACATGCTGTATTCCATCTGCATGTCGCCTCCCACGCGGAGGCGTGGATTGAAACCATACGGTGCCGAAAACATCGATGGAACATATGAGTCGCCTCCCACGCGGAGGCGTGGATTGAAACGAGTACGAATATGGTCTGAATGAGAAGCTAGAACACAGTCGCCTCCCACGCGGAGGCGTGGATTGAAACACCGTCGGCCAAGGGGCGCCATAGCCCATGGAATGTGTCGCCTCCCACGCGGAGGCGTGGATTGAAACGATCTGAATCCCATCCGGCAGGGTGGTAGCCCCCGTCGCCTCCCACGCGGAGGCGTGGATTGAAACTGCACATCCGGCATAATGGCTCTCGCCGTAGTATCGTCGCCTCCCACGCGGAGGCGTGGATTGAAACGACAATATCACCGAGCGTCCGGACCTCTTTCGGTCGCCTCCCACGCGGAGGCGTGGATTGAAACGTCAAGGTCTGCCACCGGTCGGAGCACCTCGAGTGTCGCCTCCCACGCGGAGGCGTGGATTGAAACACCAATTCCCGTACAAACTCAGCCCCGGTTCGTGGTCGCCTCCCACGCGGAGGCGTGGATTGAAACAGTGGATGGTGATATGGATGTATACACGTGTCGAAGTCGCCTCCCACGCGGAGGCGTGGATTGAAACCTGTCCCCTTCGCAACCGTTCGTATCAGCGACCAGTCGCCTCCCACGCGGAGGCGTGGATTGAAACGATCTGAATCCCATCCGGCAGGGT